>NZ_CAXSKY010000009.1:0-91238 GCF_964238065.1 Clostridium sp. AUH-JLR23 | reverse complement strand
AACATGTCATTGCCATAATATTTTACCTCCAAATACGCACTTACATTATATCATATTTTCATGACATGATGATAAAATAAAAGGTCGTGGAGCCTCAAAATTTGCGTATTTGGAAAGAAGTCATCCACGACAATGGATATAATACCATATATTCTTTCATTTGAAAACTAAAAGCTGTTGACTTTTTTACTTTGTCAACAGCCTGAAGTGAAATTGAAAAATTTCACTTTTTTTCGTTTTTAAGAAGAAAAAATTGAAAAAAATGTATATATAATAATTAGGGGCTACTGATGAAAGGAAGGGTCAGCATGAAAGAATTAACCGTACAACAGCAATGTGAAATTCAAGGTGGAGGTTTAATTGCGACTGCATTACTTTATTTGATATTAGGTGCTGCAGCGTATAAAATTATTAAATCGAAGAAGGGAAGAATTTCAATTCCAAGACTCATCAGTATTGAATGGAGAGATTAGTAATATGAAAGGCAATTTGCCTTTCATATTTTTATATGTTATAGCATAGATTAGAAAGGGTGATTAAAATGAAATTTGAATGGAAAGTTGTTATTTTTGCAGTTGTTTGTTCTTTGGTATTTATGTTTATTTTTACATATGGATGCTCTCTAGGACAAAAAACACTTTATGCATATCAGGTTGGTATTTATAAGGAAGCAAGTAATAAAGATGAAAAATTAGCTGAATTGAAAGAAATGGGAATCGAAGGATATACCTATACAAAAAATGATCAATATTATGTATTATCAATGATTAGTGAAAAAAAAGAAGATATAGAAAAACATGCTACACAAGTAAAAGGAATCATGAAAACTTATATTGTGCCAACATCTACAACAAATGAAATGTTATTGGATTCTTTATCGAAAGGTGATGATCTATGATTAAGACATTACCATTAGAAGAAAATCCACGTGAAAAAGCATTAACATATGGTATTGAAACATTGAATAATGTAGAATTATTGGCACTGATATTAAGAACTGGGCATAAAAATGAATCGGTGATTCAATTGTCACAACGTCTATTAACGGAAATTGGAGGTTTTGCAAATCTATCGACGGTTACTTATGCAGATTTGATTGCTTTGAAGGGAATTAAGCAAGCAAAAGCAATTGAAATATTGAGTATTATAGAAATTGCTAAAAGATTAAAAGATGTTTCATCAATAGAGAAGCCATTACTCAATCCTTATGATATTTTTGGAAGAGTACATAACCAGTTGATGTTTTTGAAGCAAGAACATTTCCTGTTGCTCTGTTTAGATAATAAAAATAAAGTCATCAAAGAAAAAACCATTTTTATTGGCTCATTAAATATGAGTGTTGTCACGCCTAGAGAAGTCTTTAAAGAAGCTATCGCTATAAGCAGTGCAAAAATTGTTTTAGTACACAACCATCCAAGTGGAGATGCATTGCCTAGTGAAGAAGACTTGCTTATGACAGAACAGTTTCAAAAATTAGGACAAATGATGTCAATTGAAGTCATAGATCATATTGTGGTTGGGTGGAATCAATTTTATAGTATTATGGCAAAACAATTGTTTTTTTATGAATAAAGATGTGAAAATATAGGAATTTGATAAATTGTTTTTTACGAATTGCTTTTTTTATATTGAGATATTATAATGTATGAATGATAAGAGGTGGTATCTTTGTATAGAAAAGGTAATAAATGGACAAAACAAAAAAGAAGAATCGTTATTATAACAGTTGTACTGGTTTCATTTTCAGTATTAACACTTGTAACCAGTCGTTCTGCTTCAAGTATAGAAATTATTTTTAAAGATACAATTGCAAATTTAGAATATTATATTATTAAAGCGCCTATTCAATATGTAACAGGATTATTTGAAGAATATAATGATTTAAAAGATGTTTATGAAGAAAATGCAAAGCTCAAGGAACAATTAGATAATTTGGCTCGTGAGAGTGCAATGAATGAAGTTTTAACAAATGAATTAAATGATTTAAAAGAAATTATGGATATTGATCATCTACCTACTGAATATCAGGTAAAATATACAAATGTGATTGCTAGAGATGCTCAAAACTGGAATAATCAGGTCACTATTAATTTAGGGAAAATTTCTGGTGTACAGGAAGGTATGGCAGTAGTCAATGCTCAGGGAATGATTGGGACAATTACAAGTGTCAGTGAAATTTCTTCAACAGTCACTTTATTATCAAGTGAAACATCCAAGTCACAATTGCCAGTTATGATTTTAAGTGGTGATGAGGAATACTATGGATTATTAAATCGTTATAATATTAATACGCATAAATATTCTATTACTTTGCTAAGTGATGTTGAAACAATTGAAAAAGATGCTAAGGTTGTAACAAGTGGTCTAGGTGGAAAAGGAAAGAGTCCAAAAGGTATTTTAGTTGGAACAGTAGAAAATTATGCGACTGGTGATGATGCAACTGAGTCTGTTTGTGATGTCACACCTAGTGTGGATTTTGACGCTCTTAATGATGTTGCTGTTGTTCAAAGGGTGAATGACGAATGAGAAAACGTGTCCAAGATAGCTATCTAGTCAAATGTTTTTTAGTCGTTTTTTTATGTTTTGTAGTCGATAGTACAATTCATTATTTCTTGCCCTATAATTTCACTAAAACCGGAATAACCATCACACCATACTTAGGTTTAATGATGTTTGCTTTATTAGTGAGAACAATAGACGGTGCAGAACGTTATTTCTTTGCAACCATATGTGGTCTTTATTATTCTGTTGTCTATGCAAATTCTTTAGCCATATATATTCTTATTTATTGTTTAATCGCCTTTGTTCGTTCATATTTGTTTAAATTAGACACATTAAATATTGTTGAATCTACAATTTTTTGTGTTTTGACAATATTCGCCCAGGAATGTATTGTATATTGGTTGATGTGGATTACCAATATGACAAGATATCCAATGGTTTCATTTGTAGTTATGCAATTATTACCAACACTACTTTTGAATGCTGTTTTATCAGTTATCATTTATTGGATCTACAATAAAGTGAAAATTGAGGTGAAATAATGAATATTGAAGTCAAAGGAATTAATGGAATACTGGTTATGAAAGTCAATGAGAATTGTACATTTCAGCAGTTTTTAGATGATTTGAATCAGCTTTTGGAGCAACCCCTATTTCAACAGGAGGGGTACTATCCAAGAGCTTTTTTTGATTTTGGCTGTCGAGTTTTAGCAATTGATGAAGTTCATTCTTTGATGGATTTACTGATGCAAAAAGAAAAGGTTTTATTTGATGGTATGACATATCATCAACAACCTCATCAGGTCCATATCAGAAAAGAACAACTTCACAATGGTGAAGAAATTATCATTGATCATGAAACATTGTTTTTAGGAATCGTAAATCCAGGAAGTTATGTTTATTGTTATCAGAATGTTTATTTTCTTAATACAGTCAAAGGAACTATTGTCGCAATGAATGAAGATGTACGTATATTTGGACATGATTTTCAAAATGCTCAAATTATAATTAATCAACAGACATTACATGATTTGACAACTTCTGCACTCACAAGCGTTTATTATAAAGATAACCAGATTATTTTGACGAAGGAGGAAAATTATGTGTCGAACTATAGTCATTACGTCGGGTAAAGGTGGTGTTGGAAAAAGTAGTATGACCATTAATTTGGGTTATGCATTAGCCAATATGAATAAAAAAGTATGTTTAATAGATGCGGATTTTGGTTTGAAAAACTTAGATGTCATGTTAGGATTAGAAAATAGAGTGATTTTTGATTTGAAAGATGTTATTTCAAATAAATGTTCTTTACAACAGATTTTAGTTAAAGATAAACGTATGCAATCTTTATATTTATTGCCTGCGTGCAAATCACTTTCTTTTGAAAATTTAAATTTAGATTATATGATCAATATGGTAGAACAGTTAAAACAGGAATTTGATTATATATTGATTGATAGTCCTGCTGGTATTGAAAAAGGGTTTCAATATGCCAGTAGTTTGTCAAAAGAAGCTATTATCGTTGTCAATCTAGATACTGTTTCTTTACGTGATGCTGATCGTGTTGTAGGCTTATTGTTGAAACAGGGTGTTGATCAATTACATATGCTTGTCAATAAATATAATGAATCAGATGTTTTGAAAGGGCGTTGTCCTTCACTTAAAGAAGCCTACGATATTTTGTCAATTCCATTGATTGGAATTGTTTATGAAGAACATGATATGATTGAGGCTAACAATAAAGGAATGCCTATTTATATGAATAAAAAAGAAAATATTTATCGATGTTTTGATCGTATTGTCAAACGATTAGAGGGGCAGGAGATTCCTTTTCAAAAAAATAAAAGAAAACCTCTACTGGAACGTCTTTTTAGATAATATTTTTTTGTTTTCTTTCATAAGTTAAAATGAGGTGAAAACTTGTGAATGATATTGATGAAATTAGAAGGAGAATGGAGAAGAGAAGGGCACATCGTCATCCTGTCTTAACTGATCGTCATTTTTCTAGAATTTATAATGGTATGATTAAAGCAATGGTTGCTTTACTTGTGGGAATTGCTATTTGTGCATATGTTAAGGTTAGTCCTAATGGAGATTATATTAAAGATTACGTATTAAATGATTTGCAGTTTTCAAAAGTCACATCATGGATTAACCAGCATTTTTTGTCTTTTCAAGGACAAGAGGAAACTGCAACTGTTTCATCAAAGATGAATTATACACATATCAAAGATAATTATTATACGAATCAGTCTAACGAAGTATTGAATTTTGGCAAGGGACGTGTCATCTATGTGGGAGAACAGAATTTATTAGGAAAATATGTAACGATTCTTTTAGAAAATAACATAGAAGTGACATTTGGAAATATGCAGGATGTTTTTGTAAGTATGTATGACCAGGTTGAAGAATCAACTATATTGGGAACATATGAAGATCAGGTTATGATTGTTTTTACTCAAGGTGAACAGGAAATTGATTATTCAACATTTGAAGAGCTTATATCATAAACTTTCTATCCACCCAATTACGCTTGTTTATTTTCTTTTTTCATGGCTGGGAGGATATTTGAAATGGTATCTTTCAACTTTATTGATTGTTTGTTTACATGAAATATGCCATCTCTTGATGGCATATTATTTTCATTTTCAAATTAAAAAGATAGAATTGCTTCCATTTGGAGCTTATTTGTATTTAAAAGATTTTTATTTTCAATCTATCTGGAAAGAAATGTGTGTTGTTTTAGCTGGACCATGTAGTCATTTGTTTATTTATACAGGAATTCAAATGTTAAGTCATGGTGTTTATCGGGACTTTTTATTAACAATGAATATGTTTGTTTTGTGTTTTAATCTTTTACCTATCTATCCTTTGGATGGTGGTAGATTTCTAAGCTTACTTTTACAAAGTATTATGGATCTAAAAAAGTCTTTATTTTTGACTTTAAAAATATCTATTTTTGTATATTGTTTGCTTTTCTTGTTTTATTTACAAATGAATACTGTTGTCATTTTATGCTATCTTTTTTATCAGCTATGTTGTTTTTATAGGTTTATTTTTATTTATTTAAGGACATATTATGGAAGGATACCATCTTTTTCTAATCAACGACCACCTCTTGTTCATGATCGTATAATATATCGAAGAGGTTATCATAATTATTATGTTATTGATCAAAAAATGAGAGATGAAAAAGAAATGGTACCAGAGCTTTTAAAAAGTATAAAAAAATGAAAAATATAGGAAATTATCTTGTTTTTTTGGACGTGTTATGGTATTATACAACGGGTATTGAAAATACACACATTGTGAATTCATAAATCGAGTGCCTGTTCATGGTGGTTTATGTTAGAAACAATGGAGGAAAAAACGAAAGGGAGGAAGTTACAATGGCAGTAATTTCAATGAAAAAATTATTAGAAGTTGGTGTTCATTTTGGACATCAAACAAAAAGATGGAATCCAAAAATGGCTCCATACATTTTCACAGCTAGAAACGGTATTTATATCATTGATTTAAAGAAATCATCTGATAAAATTGATGAAGCTTATGCAGCTTTAATGGATATCGTTGCTAAAGGTGGAAAAGTTTTATTTGTAGGAACTAAAAAACAAGCTCAAGAAGCTGTTCAAACTGAAGCTGAAAGATCTGGAAGTTTCTATGTAAATTCTCGTTGGTTAGGTGGAACATTAACTAACTTCAAAACTATCCAAAAGAGAATTAGAAGATTAAAAGAATTAGAAAAAATGGAAGAAGATGGAACTTTAGAATTATTCACTAAAAAAGAAGCAGTTCTTCTTATGAAAGAAAAAGCTAAGTTAGAAAAGAACTTAGGTGGTATTAAAGAAATGAGAAGATTACCAAATGCTTTATTTGTAGTAGATCCTAAAGTTGAACATAACGCAGTTGCAGAAGCAAGAATCTTAGGTATCCCTGTATTTGGTATCGTTGATACAAACTGTGATCCTGATGAAGTGGATTATGTAATCCCTGCTAATGATGATGCTATTAGAGCTGTTAAATTAATTGTAGCTGCTATGGCAGATGCAGTATGTGAAGCAAAAGGTGAACCAGTAACAGTTGCCTATGTAAAAGATGAAGATGATAAAGAAGTATCAATGAATGATGCTGTTGCTTCTGTAGAAGAAAACAAACAAAAAGGACCTAGATACAAAAATGCTGGACGTCCTAAAAATAACAAACCTGCTGAAGTAAGCAAACCAGCTGAAGTTAAAGAAGAAAAAACTGAAGCATAGTTAATAAGAGGGGAAGCTTATGCTTTCCTTTTTTTATAAAAAAGATGGAGGAGAAAAAAATGGCTATTAGTGCAAAATTAGTAAAAGAATTACGTGAAAAAACTGGTGCTGGAATGATGGATTGTAAAAAAGCACTTGAAGCTTGTAATGGTGATTTAGAAGCTTCTTTTGACTGGTTAAGAGAAAAAGGAATTGCTAAAGCTGCAAAAAAAGCAGATCGTATTGCTGCTGAAGGTTTAACTGCTTTTGTTGTTGATGGAAATGCTGCAGCAATCGTTGAAGTTAACTCTGAAACAGACTTCGTTGCTAAAAATGCTGAATTCCAGGAATTAGTAGCTTTAACAGCAAAAACAATTGTAAATGCAAAACCTCAAGATGTAGAAGCTGCTTTACAATTAGATGTTGAAGGTAAAGATTTAGGAACTGTTATTGCTGAAAAAAGTGGTAAAATTGGTGAGAAATTAAGTTTAAGAAGATTTACTGTAATGACTAAAAATGATGATGAAATCTTCGGTGCATATTCTCATATGGGTGGAAAAATGTGTGCTTTAGTTAAAGCTTCTGGTATTGATGAAGTGAAAGCTAAAGATGTTGCGATGCAAGTTGCTGCAATTGCTCCACAATATATTGATAGAACAGCTATTCCAGCTGAAATTTTAGAACATGAAAGAACTGTTTTAAAAGCTCAAGCTATGGAAGAAAATGCTAAGAGTGCAAAACCAAAACCAGAAAATATTATTGAAAAAATGATTGAAGGGCGTTTAAACAAAAACTTAAAAGAAATGTGCTTAGTTGATCAAGCATTCATTAAAGATTCTGATCAAACAGTAGCTCAATACTTAGGTAATGGTAAAGTTTTAGAAATGGTACGTTTTGAAGTTGGTGAAGGAATGGAAAAACGTGAAGAAAACTTTGCTGAAGAAGTTGCTGCTCAAATGAGAGGATAATTATATAAATAGAAAGGACACACTTTTTGTGCCCTTTTCTTGTAAAATGGAGGAGAGATCATATGAAGTACAAAAGAGTTTTATTAAAGCTAAGTGGTGAAGCATTAGCTGGTGAACAGGGATTTGGAATTAATCCAGTTGTTGTTGCAGATGTTGCAAGACAAATTAAAGATGCTAAAGATTTAGGTGTAGAAATTGCAATTGTTTGTGGTGGTGGAAACATTTGGCGTGGTAAAACTGGTAGTGATATGGGTATGGAAAGAGCCGCTGCTGACTATATGGGAATGTTAGCAACTGTGATGAATGGTATGGCTTTACAAAATGCATTAGAAGCTATTGGTTTGGATACACGTTTATTATCAGCTATTGATATGAAAGAAGTGGCAGAACCTTATATTAGAAGAAGAGCGGTACGTCATTTAGAAAAAAATCGTATTGTTATTTTTGGAGCAGGAACTGGTAGTCCATTCTTTACAACTGATACAACTGCTGCTTTGCGTGCTGCTGAAATGAATGCTGATGTTATTTTAATGGCTAAAAATGGTGTTGATGGTGTTTATTCAGCTGATCCTAAAATCGACCCACAAGCTAAAAAATATGATCATATAACATATTTAGATGTATTAAATGAAGATTTACATATCATGGACCAAACAGCAATTACATTATGTAAAGACAATGGTATCGATCTTTGTGTATTTAATATGCAAGAAGATGGTAATATTGCACGTGCATGTAATGGTGAATCAATTGGTACAATTATTTCAAAAGGAGGGAAAGAAACATGCTAGATTTAATTTTAGAAGAAACTAAAGAAAAAATGGAGAAATCTATTGAAGCTTTTAAACACGAACTTTCATCAGTAAGAACTGGTCGTGCCAATCCAACTATGCTTGATAGAGTAAAAGTTAATTACTGGGGTGAAATGACACCTTTAAATCAAACTGCTGGTATTTCAGTTGTAGAAGGACGTCAACTTGTTGTTAAACCATATGATAAAAATATTTTAAAAGATATTGAACATGCTATTTATGAAGCTAATTTAGGATTAACACCACAAAATGATGGTGAAATTATTCGTATCAATGTCCCAGCATTAACTGAAGAAACAAGAAGAGAATACGTAAAACAAGCGAAAAAATATGCTGAAGATGCAAAAGTGGCTTTACGTAACATTCGTAGAAATGCTAATGATGATGTTGAAAAAGCTGATTTATCTGAAGATGAAGTTAAATCAGGTAAAGAGAAAGTTCAAAAATTAACTGATCAATATGTTAAAATCATTGATCAATTAACAAAAGAAAAAGAAAATGATTTAATGACAGTTTAGTTTTTTAGACTCCTGCTTAAAAGTAGGAGTTTTTTTGTAGAATATTTTAAGATAAGAGTTCGCATGTTGAATCCTTTTATGTTATAATACAAAAAGATTATGAGGTGACGATATGTTTTTTAAGAAAAAAAGAAAAATAGATTATGATTTAGATATGACCAATATTCCTAAACATATTGCTTTTATTATGGATGGTAATGGTCGCTGGGCAAAAAAAAGAAAAATGCCACGTACATATGGACATCATGAAGGTACAAAAACAATTCGTACTTTAGCCTTAGAAGCAAACCGTCTTGGTGTAAAGGCTATGACTGTTTATGCTTTTTCTACTGAAAATTTTAAAAGAGATGCCAGTGAAGTCGAATATATTTTTAAATTACCTAAAGAATTTTTTAATCTTTATTTGAAGGAATTAATGGATAATGATGTTCAAATTCGTTATATTGGTCATTTAGAAATGGCTCCAATAGAAACACAGAAAATCATTAAAGATGCAATTGCACAAACAGCACAAAATCATGGGTTGATTTTGACATTTGCTTTTATTTATGGTGGTCGTGATGAAATTATTGAAGCAACAAAAGATATTTGCGAACAATATAAAAATGGTCATATTACTTTAGAAGATATTACAGAAGATTATTTTGAAAGACATCTTATGACAAAAGATCTTCCACCTGTTGATTTAATGGTGAGAAGTAGTGGCGAATGTCGTTTATCAAATTTTTTACTTTGGCAATTAGCTTATGCTGAATTTGTTTTTGATGAGACATTATGGCCTGATTTTGATGAAGAGAGATTGCATCATGCTATTGCGATATATCAAGGTAGAGAAAGAAGATTTGGAGGTGTTTTAAAATGAAAACACGTATTATTACAGCTATTGTTCTTCTTATTGTTATTTTACCATGTGTGATATGGGGTGGTTTACCATTTAAGGCATTAATAGGTATTGTTGCAGGAATTGCTGTTTTTGAAATGCTTTCTATCTGCAATCGTCCTAAAGCTCATATTTATTTATATCCAATCGTAGCTATCTTTGTATTTTATTCTTTATATTTTGAAAAATCATTACTGATTTCAAGTGAAATTATTATTTTATATATGATTATTTTAATGGCATGTAGTATGTTTGATGAAGGTATGAACTTTTTAAGATTGTGTTATTATTTTACATCAGGTGTTTTAATTGCTATGGGATTACATATGCTTTATCAACTACGTTTAACATATGGATTAGAATATATTTTAATTCTTGCTTTGGCTACTTTTGGTACAGATACAGGAGCTTATTTTACAGGGGTGTGTTTTGGAAAGCATAAATTAAATCCTCGTCTTTCACCTAAAAAAACGATTGAAGGTTCGATTGGTGGAATCTTTTTAGGAACTGTTCTTTCTGCTGGATACGGTGCATATATTCAAATAGATATGCCCATAATCTGGTTGATTATTATGTGTTTCATATTAACAATGACAAGTCAAATTGGTGATTTAACTTTTAGTAGTATGAAAAGAACTTTTGAAGTCAAAGATTTTTCTCAGATTTTACCTGGTCATGGTGGGATTTTAGATCGTTTTGATTCAATTCTTTTTAATGCAATGGTTTTTGGTATTTTGATTCATTTTATAACAATGGTGGTGGCTTAATATGAAGAAAATTTGTGTTTTAGGAGTAACCGGTTCAATTGGTCAACAAACTGTTGATGTTGTGAAACATCATCGTGATGAGTTTGAAATTGTAGCCATGAGTGCTGGTCGAAATATTGATTTATTAGAACAGACAATGACAGTTATTCATGCTAAGCATATTTGTGTTCAAAATGAAGAAGATATGCTTTATCTTCAAAGAAAATACAAAGATGTTCATTTTTATTGTGGTCAGGAAGGTTTGGTAAGTATTGCGACTTTAAGTGAAATTGATATTGTTTTAAATGCAATTGTTGGTTTTGCTGGTTTGCTTCCTACAATGAATGCTATTAAAGCTCATAAAGATATTGCTTTGGCTAATAAAGAAACACTTGTTGTTGCTGGACATTTGATTATTCCTCTGATAAAAGAATATGGGGTACAGTTATTACCTGTAGATAGTGAACACTCTGCTATTTTTCAATGTATCAATGGTGAATATCATGGAGAGATTAATAAAATTATTTTAACAGCAAGTGGTGGAAGTTTTCGTGATAAAACAAGATCTGAACTTTCACATGTCAGTGTTGAAGATGCACTTAAGCATCCAAACTGGTCTATGGGTGCAAAGATTACCATTGATAGTGCGACTTTATTTAATAAAGGTCTTGAAGTCATGGAAGCCAAATGGCTTTTTGATGTTGATTATGACGATATAGAAGTTCTTATTCATCCAGAAAGTATTATACATTCCATGGTTGAATATAAGGATACTGCTGTTATTGCACAGCTTGGAACACCGGACATGCGTTTACCTATTCAATATGCTTTAACTTATCCGCATCGTTTCCCATTAATGGGTGGCAAACGTTTATCATTAAGTGAAGTGGGAACTTTGCATTTTGAAAAACCTGATTTTCATCGTTTTCATGCATTAGCTTTGGCTTATGAAGCAGGGCGAAGAGGAGGTTCAATGCCATGTGTTTTAAATGGTGCAAATGAACAGGCAAATACTTTATTTTTAAAGAAAAAAATTGAATTTTTAGATATTGAAAAATATGTTGAAGAAGCTATGCGTGCGCATCATTGGATTGATCATCCAACTTTAGAACAACTCATTGAAATTGATCAATGGGCAAGAAATTTTGTAAAAGAAAGAGTAGGAGAAATATAGATGCAGACAATCATTACTATCATAGTATTTTTATTGATATTAGGTTCAATCATTATTATTCATGAATTTGGACATTTCATTGCTGCTAAAATTTTTGGTGTCTATTGTTCACACTTTTCAATAGGATTTGGTCCTAAATTATGGTCTAAAAAAGGTAAGGAAACGGAATATGAAATTCGTGCTTTGCCTTTTGGGGGCTTTGTTTCTATGGCTGGTGAAGAACAGAGTGACGAAGAAGAACTCAAAGATATTCCTATTGAAAGAACTTTAAAAGGAATTAAAACATATCAGAAAGTGATTATCTTTTTAGCTGGAGTCTTTATGAATTTTGTATTGGCATTTGTTGTCACATTTGGTGTTAATGCACTGAGTGGCCAGTTACCTGTTCAAACAGCTCAAGTTGGTCAAATTATAGAAAATTCTCCTGCTCAACAGGCAGGATTAGAAACTGGAGATATTATTCAAGAATTAACGATTAATGAAACAGGACAAGTTATTTTAGTATCAAATTTTGGGGATATTCAACTGACTCAAAAAGATCTTCAGACAACCGCATCTACAATCCATGTTCAAATTAAAGTGGATCGTGATGGGCAGACAAAAAATTTACAGGCAACTTTAAAATATGATCAGTCATCACAAGCTTATAAATTAGGAATTTATCAGGCAACACGTTCTATGAATATAGCTGAAGCGATTCAATATACGTTTATTTCTATTGGTGAAATGAGTGTTGCGATTTTTGTGGCTCTTGGTCAATTGATTACTCGTTTTAGTGAAACAGTTACACAGCTTTCTGGGCCTGTTGGGATTTATCAGGTCACTTCGCAGGTCACACAAACTGGGCAGATTACTTACATTTTAAATTTATTGGCTTTGCTTTCAGTCAATGTAGGTATCTTTAACTTATTGCCAATTCCTGGTTTGGATGGATGTCAGGTTATTTTTGCATTAATTGAAAAGGTTATTGGAAGAGAATTGCCTGAAAAAATCAAGATTGCTTTGCAGCTTTGTGGATTAGGATTGGTTATGTTATTAATGATTTTTGTCACATATCAAGATGTTTTAAGAATATTTCAATAAAAGGGATTTTTATCCCTTTTTGCTATAGGAGGTTTATTGGATGGATAAAATGCTTATATTATTACAGCAGCTTCATCTTGAAAACGAAGTTTCTGCTTTGAAACATGCTTATATTGAGCGTGTGATTGTACATAAAGATAACTCTTATACATTTTATATTGGTGCATCACATATTGTGCCATTAACAGAAATCAGATTATTATTCGCAGCTAAAAAAGAATTTCCTTATCCATGTGAATTTCTTTTTGATTGGGCATCTTCATATACTCCTCAAGACGTTAAAGAATATGCTCTATTTATTTTTGATGGATTAAAACATCGTTTTCCACAAATTGATTTTATTAAAGAAGATTTATTATCTTTTGAAAATAATACTCTTGAAATTGAGGTTATTAATGATATTCAACTCAATCAGCTAGAGAAATTATATAAAATTTTTGATAAGTATTTTAATAAATTTGGAATGCAAATTGGTTTTCATGCTTTTATTGATCAAAATAATCAAACATATCAATCCATCCAAGAGGAAATGGATGCTTTAAATGAAGTTCAAGTTGATATGAAAACATTTGATCAGGTTAGTGAAGCTCCCAAAAAAGAAAATAAACCAAAGTATCAAGGATATAAAAAAGATTATTTTTCATTAACAATTGATGAAATTGATGACACGGTCAAAGAAGTGATGATTCAAGGCTATGTTTTTAAAGAAGAATCTAAGAAAGTCAAATCAGGAAAAACAATTCAATCATTATATGTGACTGATTATACCAACAGTATTGTTGTTAAACGTTTTGAAAATAAAGGTGGCAACAGTGTTGAAGAGATGAATAAAGTCAAAAAAGGTAATGTTTGGGTACGTGTAAAAGGAAATGTCGAATATGATACATATATGAAAGATACTGTTATTGTGGCTCGAGAAGTAGAAGTCATTCCTTCACCTAAAATACGTCAAGATCAGTCTGAAAAAAAACGTGTTGAATTACATGTGCATTCAAAGATGTCATCAATGGATGGAATTGGCAGTATTTCTGAGTATATCGAAAGAGCTGCTTATTGGGGACATCAGGCTATAGCTGTTACTGATCATGGAAATGTTCAATCATTTCCAGAGGCACAAACAGCAAGTCAGAAACATAAGATCAAAATGATTTATGGGGTCGAAATGTATATGATTGATCCAGAATTTACAGTTGTTTATAATGAAACAGACAAAACATTAAAAGATTTAACATTTGTATCTTTTGACCTTGAAACAACTGGATTATCTGTTATGGATGATGATATTACTGAATTTGGTGCGGTTAAAATAAAAAATGGACAGGAAATTGATCGTATTCAAAGCCTTATTAAACCTCATAAACGTATCTCACAGAAGATTACCAATTTAACACATATTACAAATGAAGATGTTAAAAATGCACCTTCAATTGAAGAATTTATACCGAAAATTTTAGACTTCTTTGGTGATGATGTTATTGTGGCTCATAATGCAACTTTTGATGTTGGATTTTTAAATGAAATCTTAACACGATATGGATATCAGAAATTAAAGAATCCAGCTATTGACTCATTAACTTTAGCGTGGAAACTTTTACCAGATTTGAAAGGATATCGTTTAGGTAATGTTGCCAGACATTATCGTATTCCTTATGATGGTGATGATGCCCATCGTGCTGATTATGATGCTGAAGTTTTAGCTGGTGTTTTTAATATGATGTTACATGATTTGATGCAACAAGGTTATTATAATGTATTGGATATGAATAAAATGGAATGTCCACAGGCATATAAGATTGTTCGTCCTAAACACATGTGTGTTCTTGCTAAAGATAAAACAGGTTTAAAAAATATGTTTAAACTTGTTTCTGAAGCGAATACAACTTATTTTGAAAAAACATCACGTATTCCACGAGAACGTTTAGAGTTTTATCGTGAAGGTTTATTATTTGGTAGTGGGTGCTATAACTCAGAAATTTTTGATCTTGCAATGACAAGAAGTCTTGATGAATTAAAAAAAGCGATGTCTTTTTATGATTATATTGAAATTCTTCCATTAGATATATGCCAATATTTTGTTGAAAGAGGCCGTGTTGATACGATGGAAGATCTCACTCGTATTTTGCGTCGTATTGTAGATACTGCAAAAGAAATGGGAAAATTGATTGTTGCGACTGGTGATGTTCATTATTTAGATCAAAAAGATAAAATTTTCCGAGATGTTTTTACATGCAATCCTAAGATTGGATTAGGTGGAGCTTTGCATCCATTGACAGATCGTAATAATCCTACAGCCTGGATACCTGATGAGTATTTACGTACAACTCAGGAAATGATGGATAGTCTTTCTTATTTAAGTGAAGATGAAAAGTATGAATATGTTATTGAAAATACAAATAAAATTGCAGATATGATTGATGGTTCCTTCCATGTTGTTCATGATAAATTATTTACACCTCATATTGATAATGCTGATGAAAATTTACGTCAATTATGTTTTGATAATGCGCATAAACAATATGGAGAAGTCCTACCTGATATTGTTGAAAAGCGTTTAACAAAGGAATTAGATAATATCATTAAACATGGTTTTGGAGTTATCTATTATATTGCACATAAGCTTGTTAAAAAATCTAACGAGGCAGGCTATCTTGTAGGAAGTCGAGGATCAGTAGGGTCGTCATTTGTTGCGACAATGGCTAATATTTCAGAAGTTAATCCTTTACCTCCGCATTATTATTGCCCACATTGTCAATATAATGAGTTTTTACCGGAAGGGTATATTGCTAATGGTTATGATCTTCCTGATAAAAAATGTCCAAAATGTGGACATCCTTTAAAAGGTGATGGACATAACATTCCATTTGAAACATTCTTGGGATTTAATGCTGATAAAGTACCGGATATTGATTTGAACTTCTCAGGTGATTATCAGCCAACGGCTCATGCTTATACAAAAGAAATTTTTGGTGAAAGTCATGTCTATCGTGCCGGTACAATCTCAACTGTAGCTGAAAAAACAGCTTATGGTTATGCAAAAGGTTATGCAGAGTTAATGGGAAAAGAAAATACTATGCGTCAGGCTGAACTGGAAAGAATTGCTAAAGGATGTACGGGTGTAAAACGTACAACTGGTCAGCATCCAGGAGGAATCATTGTTATTCCTGAAAATATGGATGTCTTTGATTTTACACCATATCAATATCCTGCTGATGATTTATCTGCGGAATGGAAAACAACGCATTTTGACTTCCATGCCATTCATGATAATGTATTAAAATTTGATATTTTAGGACATGTTGATCCAACCGTTATTAGAATGCTGCAAGATTTAACTGGCGTTAATCCTAAGGATATTCCAACCAATGATCCAAAAGTCATGAGTTTATTTAATTCGACAGAAGCATTAGGCATTGATTTGAGTTATTTAAATTGTAAAACGGGAGCACTTGGATTGCCTGAGTTTGGTACTAAGTTTGTACGTGGGATGCTTGAACAGACGCATCCAACTTCATTTAGTGATTTGGTTATTTTATCAGGGCTATCTCATGGAACAGATGTTTACCTTGGAAACGCTGAAACACTGATTAGTTCAGGAACATGTACGCTAAAAGAAGTTATTGGGTGTCGTGATGATATTATGGTTTATTTGATTGAAAAAGGTCTACCTAATAAAGATGCTTTTGATATTATGGAATGCGTTCGTAAAGGAAAATCACCGGTTGTTTTTCCAGAGAAAAAATATGAAGAGCTAATGCGTCAGCATGATGTACCAACATGGTATATTGAATCATGTAAAAAAATCAAATACATGTTCCCTAAAGCTCATGCTGCTGCGTATGTTTTAAGTGCCGTACGTGTTGCTTGGTGGAAATTATATTATCCTAGAGAATATTATGCTGTCTATTTCACGACACGTTGTGATGCCTATGATATTGAAACGATGATTCAAGGAAAGGAAGCTGTCTATGCGAAATATCAGAGCATTTTAAATGATAAGCAAAACGGAGTCAAAATTTCAAATAAAGAAGAAGCTTTGATTTCTGTTTTTGAAATCGCCTTAGAAATGTTTGAAAGAGGAATGCATTTTAGTAATATTTCTTTGGAAAAATCTGATTCGCAGAACTTTATTATAGATCCAGATGATGACTCGGCATTATTACCACCATTTGTTTCTATTGACGGTTTAGGAACATCCGTTGGTGATAGTGTTGTTGAAGCACGACAGAAAAATAGATTCTTATCAAAAGAAGATGTCATGAAACGTACAAAATTAACAAATAATCAAATTGATTTTCTAACAAAACTGGGGGCATTTGAAAATATGTCTGAAGAGAATCAATTATCATTATTTGATTTCTCATAAAAATGGTGATGAAAGCATTGTTTTTTGTGATTGATTATGTTATATTATAAAAGTAATCAGTGATTTACGAGAGGGGAAACCCTCTCGTTTATATTTGTAAACGGAGGATTATATGCTAGAAAAAATCAAACAACTTATTCAACCTATATTAAATGATCATGATGTTTATTTAGATGACATTGAATATGTCAAAGAAAAAAATGAATGGTATTTAAGAATTTTTATTGAGAAAAATAATGGTCATCTTGATATGGATACATGTGTTGCAGTGAGTGAAGCTATTAGCGATATGTTAGATCAGGAAGATTTGATTGAAGATGAGTATTATTTAGAAGTATCTTCACCTGGTGCTGAAAAACCATTAAAAACACTTGAAAAAGTTCAACAATCTATTGGAGAGTATGTATATATCCAGTTTAAGAATCCAACTCAAGGCATGAATGAGGTTTATGGGACAATACTGAATGTTGAAGGTACTCAAATTGAGTTACAGTATATGGTAAAAAACATTAAGAAAAAATGCAATATTGATTATAATGATATTGCTTTTATAAGGTTAGCTGTTAAATTTTAAGGAGGATAATGTAAAATGGCTAGTAAAAAATTTATTCAGGCACTTGATTTATTAGAAAGTGAAAAAGGTATCAAAAAAGAAATTGTGCTTGATGCTTTAAAAGAAGCATTAGAAAAATCATATAAAAAGAACTATGGTGGTCCTGAGTCAATTATTCGTGTTGAAATTAATGAAATCAATGGAAAGATTCGTTTATATGAGATTAAACATGTTGTTGATGATGTCAATGATGAAGATTATGAACTGTCTTTAGAAGAAGCTCAAATGATTAATCCTAAGTATCAAATAGGTGATGATGTTGTCACTGAAGTTGATCCAGAAGTTTTTGGACGTTTGGCAGCTATTCAGACAAAACAGTTGTTGAAACAAAAAATTCGTGAAGCTGAAAAAGAAACATTATATAACGAATATATTGATAAAAAAGATGATATTATTAATGGAACTGTTGATCGCGTGGAAGAACGTTTTGCGATTATTAATATTGGTAGAACAGGTGCTTTATTACCATTAAATCAACAAATTCCAGGTGAAAAGATATATGAAGGGCAACGTATTAAAGTTTATGTGAGTGATGTTGAACGTAATACAAAAGGAACACATATTGGTGTTTCAAGAACAGAACCTGGATTAGTAAAAAGATTATTTGAAATGGAAGTTCCTGAAATTTATGATGGAACTGTTGAAATCAAATCTGTATCTCGTGAAGCTGGAGATCGTAGCAAGATTGCAGTTTATACAAGTCATGAAAATATTGATCCTATTGGAGCATGTGTTGGTCCAAAAGGAAGCCGTGTACGCAATGTTGTGAATGAATTAAATGGAGAAATGATTGATATTGTTGAATGGAGTGAAGATCCAGTTGTGTATATTTCACACGCCTTATCACCATCAGATGTTGTACATGTCGATATTGATGAAGAAAAACACAGTGCTTTAGTTATAGTTCCTGATAATCAGTTATCACTTGCTATTGGAAAAAGAGGTCAAAATGCACGTTTAGCAGTACGATTAACTGGATGGAAAATAGATATCAAGTCAGTTAGTGAAGCTGCAAATGAAGGTATTATATATGGTGAGGATGCTGAATTTGAAAAATCATTTGAAGCAGAAATGATAAAAGAAGACGAACCTGTTATTGAAGAATCATTTGAAGATAAATTATCTGAAACAGATGAAGAATTACAAGAAAATTTCGAAGAAAATGATATAATAGAAGAAGATAGTGATATGTATCAAGAAGATCATGATGAATCAGAGGAATCAGAAGAATTCGATGATTATGATGACTATGATGAGTATGATGATTATGATTATGATCCAAAATATGATGAAGACATTGATTATGATGAATTTGACAAATATTATGATGAAAAATAGGGGTGATTTTGAGTGCGAAAGATACCTTTAAGAAAGTGTGTAGCAACACAAGAACAATTGCCTAAAAAAGAATTGATTCGTGTGGTGAGAAATAAAGAAGGTGAAGTATTTGTTGATCCAACAGGAAAGATGAATGGAAGAGGTGCTTATTTAAAAAGAAGCCTTGAAGCAATTGAAATAGCTCAAAAAAAAGGAGTTTTAAAAAAATCTCTTGAAGTAGATATACCTGATGAGATTTTTGAAGAATTAAAAAAATATGTTGGATAAAAGTACGATTTCATTGTTGGGATTAGCAATGCGTGCTAGAAAAATTGCTACAGGAGATGTGTTATTAAAGTCAATTCGACAAAAAAAGGTTGATTTTGTTATCATTGCAGAAGATGCAAGTGATAATACCAAAAAGAAATATATTGATAAATGTACCTATTATCATATTGATTATTGTGTTATGGGACAAAGTGAAGAACTTTCTCAAGCCATTGGGAAAAACAATCGTGTTGCGTTAGGTATATTGGATAAAGGTTTTGCAAATAAAATCAAATCAAAATGAGGAGGTTGATATTATGGCAAAAAAGAATACATCAACAAAGAAAAAGGGAAACCATCATAAAAAGAAACTCATTTCTAATATTCCACAAAAAAAGGAAGAAAAGAAATTGGGAGATGGAATTATTGAATATGAAGATGGTATTACAGTTGGTGAATTAGCTGAGATGATTGGACAGACACCAGCTAATGTTATTAAAGTTTTATTCATGCTTGGAACAATGGTAACAATCAATTCATCATTAAATGATGAACAAGTTGAGTTAATTTGTCTTGAGTATGGTTATGAAGTAAAGAAAAAGGTTATTGTCAGTGAAATTAACTTTGAAGATATTGAAATCATTGATGATGAAGCTGATTTAGTTGGTCGTCCACCAGTTGTTACAATTATGGGACATGTTGATCATGGTAAGACAACTTTACTTGATTATATTAGAAAATCAAGAGTGGCAGAAGGCGAATTTGGTGGTATTACTCAACATATTGGTGCTTATCAGGTTGAAGTGAATGGAAAGAAAATCACGTTCTTGGATACGCCTGGACATGAAGCATTTACTGCAATGCGTGCCCGTGGAGCGCAATTAACAGACATTGTTATTATTGTTGTTGCTGCTGATGATGGCGTTATGCCACAAACAAAAGAAGCAGTTGACCATGCCTTAGCTGCTGGTGTACCTATTGTTGTCGCTATTAATAAAATTGATAAAGAAGGTGCTGATCCTGAACGTATCAAAGGTGAAATGAGTGAATTAGGTTTAATGCCTGAAGAATGGGGTGGAGATACAGTTTACTGTAATATTTCTGCAAAAAAAGGAATTGGAATTCAGGAATTATTAGAAACATTGACAGTTGTTGCAGAACTTGCTGATTTAAAAGCAAATCCAAAACGTTATGCTTATGGTAGTGTTGTTGAAGGTCGTTTGGATAAAGGAAGAGGACCTGTTGCAACTTTACTTGTACAAAATGGAACATTAAGAGCTGGAGATCCAATTGTTGTTGGAACTGCCTTTGGACGTGTTCGTCAGATGCTTGGTGATCATGGAAAAGAATTAAAAGAAGCTGGTCCTTCAACTCCAGTAGAAATTACAGGATTGAATGATGTGCCTGTAGCTGGTGATAAGTTTATGGCATTTGAAACTGAAAAGATGGCTCGTCATGTTGGAGAAGAAAGACAAAAGGCTAAACAGGAACAAGATCGTGGTGTTAGCTCAGCAATGAGCTTAGATGATTTGTTCAACCAAATTAAAGAAGGACAGGTTGCTCATTTAAATATTATTGTCAAAGCTGATGTCAATGGTACAGCTGAGGCTGTTAAGGGTTCATTAGAAAAGATTGATATTGATGGTGTACGTGTCAATGTTATTCGTTCGACTGTTGGTGCAATCAGTGAATCTGATGTTTTATTGGCTAGTGCTTCTAAAGCTATTATTTATGGATTTAATGTTCGTCCTGATGCTAACGTAAGACGTAAAGCAGAGGAAGAAGGAGTAGAAATCAGACTTCATAATATTATTTATAAAATGGTTGAAGAAATTGAAGCGGCTATGCGTGGTATGCTTGCTCCTGAATTAGAAGAAGTTGTAACTGGTCAAGCTGAAATTAGACAAGTTATCAAGGTTTCTAAAATTGGAAATATTGCTGGTTCATATGTAACAGATGGATATATACGTAGAGATTGTGGTATCCGTTTAATCCGTGATGGTGTTGTTATTTATGAAGGAAAATTAGCATCTTTAAAACGATTTAAAGACGATGCAAAAGAAGTATCGGCTGGGTATGAATGTGGTATGACAATTGAAAACTACAATGATATTAAAGAAGGAGATATCATTGAAGGATTCATCATGGAAGAAGTCGAAAGAAAATAGGAGCTGATCTTTTATGGTATTAAAAAAAGAAAAATTAAATAATATTATTCAAAGAGAATTATCTGATATTATTCAAATGGAAGTTAAAGATCCAGCCATAGGTTTTTGTACGATTACTGGTGTAGAAGTAACAAATGATTTATCAATTGCTAAAGTTTATGTTTCTTTTTTAAATAAAAATCCTCAAAAAAGAATGGAAGCTTTACAACACTCTAAAGGATTTATTCGTACTCTTTTAGCAAAACGTTTAACAGTTCGTAAATGTCCTGAGCTACAGTTTGTTATAGATACATCAATTGAATATGGTAATAAAATTGAAAGTATTATTGAAGAATTAAATCAACAAAAAAAGATTTCTAATGATTAGAAATCTTTTTTTATATATTGTTTGAAGATTAAGGTTAATAAGCATATAATAATAGAAGGAGGACATAAAAAATGAAAAAATGTATTATAAACGGGAAAATCATTTTACATGATGAAATTGTAAACAAAAATGTATTTATTGAAGATGATAAGATTACAGAAATCAGTAATCGTCAACCAGAAGATGAAGATATTATTGATGCAAAAGGTGCTTATGTAAGCCCAGGTTTCATTGATGTACATACGCATGGTCGTGGTGGTAGTGATACGATGTATGCTACATTTGATGATTTAAACACAATCTCTAAAGCAACTTTAAAAACAGGAGTAACATCATTTTTACCAACAACAATGACTATGCCTGTTGATGATATTGCTAAAGCTATTGAAAATATTGCTGTCAATAAAGATAAAGTTGAAGGGGCTCAAGTTTTAGGTACACACTTAGAAGGACCTTTCTTTAATAAAAAATATAAAGGAGCACAACCAGAAGAATGTATGATTTTGCCAACAGTTGATAATTATTTATCTTTTGTTCAAGATCATCAGGATATCATCAGAAAAATTTCTATTGCTCCTGAATTAGAACACTCATTAGAACTCATATCTTATTTAAAAGATAAGAATACAGTTGTTTCTTTAGGACATACAAATGCAACTTATGAACAAGCTCAAGCGGCTATTGATGCGGGGGCAACTTCAGGAACACATACTTATAATGCTATGACACCATTAACACATAGAGCACCAGGTGTTGTTGGAGCTGTTATGATCAATGATAGTGTTTATGCAGAATTGATTTTAGATGGCGTACATGTCAATTATGCAGCTGCTAAAGCATTATTACGTACTAAAGGTAAAGATAAATTGATTTTAATTACAGATTCTCTTGAAGCAGCAGGCTTGGAAAATGGAAAATATCTTTTAGGAAATCAAGATGTTTATGTAAAAGACGGAGAAGCGAGATTGATTGATGGAACATTAGCAGGAAGTATTGTTTCAATGAATGTGGCTGTTAAAAATGCTTATGAACATCTTGGATTAACATTAAATGAAGCTGTCAATTTAGCAAGTTATAATCCTGCTCAGAGTTTAAATGAACCATTATTAGGAGAAATTAAAGTGGGAAATTATGCAGATATTATTTTCTTTGATGACAACATTCAAATTCAACAAACAATGATTAAGGGACAATTGAAATAGGTAGGTATAGAATATGGTGATTTTAAAAAATAGTGAATTAGAAGTTGAATTAAATGCAAAAGGTGCTGAAATTATTAAAATTATCGGACAGCATGATCAAATAAACTATATGTGGCGTAGAGATCCATCATTATGGGCAAGTAGTGCACCAATACTTTTCCCAATTGTAGGTGCTTTGCATAATGATGAATGTCGTATAGATGGACAAACATATCATATGACACAACATGGTTTTTCTAGACATAATGAATATATGACACATCAATTATCTGATACTTGCGTTGAGTTTGAATTAACTCCAAATGAAGATATTTTAAAACAATATCCATATTTATTTAATTTGAAAGTCATTTATACTTTAAAAGGGAATACATTGGAATGTCAATGTGTTGTCAAAAATACTGATCAAAAAACAATTTATTTCCAGATTGGTGGACATCCAGCATTTGCATGTCCGTTTATGGAAAATGAATCAAGCAATGATTACTATGTTGAATTTGAAAAAGAAGAAACTCTTGATCAGAAAGTCATTGATGTTGCTCATCGTGCTATGTCACGTACAACAAAACCATTTTTTGATCATGAAAAACGTTTCTTTGTAAGACAGGCATTATTAAATAATGATGCTATTGTATTTAAAGATTTTCAATCAAGTTATGTTGCATTAAAATCAATTAATCATCAAAAAGCTATTTATTTCCATATGAAAAATTATCCACATCTTGGAATTTGGGCAAGTAAACATGTCGGTGGATTATTAGCTTTAGAACCATGGAACGGACATGGAGATTATATCGACTTTGATGGCGAATTTAAAGATAAAGAAGGTATCATTTCATTAGAACCACAACAAGAATTCAGTTGCCAATTTGCTATTGAAATACGTCAATAGTTGACAAATTGAATATAGTCATGATGTTATAATAGACATATGAAAATTAAAATCATAGAAAAAACACATGAATTGGATTTAGAAGATGCACTTAATGAATTTATTCAAAAAGAAAATCCGCAAATTCAGGACATGCAATATCAGGTTGCTTTAACATCATGTCATGGAAATCTTGAATACAGTTTTAGTTGTTTGATTGTATATTCATAGTCCATCAAGCCATAATAATATATGGAGGTGAAACTATGGCTAAGGATGTTAAATGTAGCGTAGATAGTTGTAAATATTATTGTGATGGATGTTGTGAAGCAAACTGTATTCATGTCGGTAATTGTCACTGCGTTGAAGCAAAGAAAAATGCAGAAACTGCTTGTGATACATTTGAATGTCGTGGAAAATAAATTTTTCAACGTTATATTGAAAATAAGGTATTGTTATGCTAGTCATAATGATACCTTTTTTCATTATGAGCATGATGATTTCATATAGCTATCTGATTATAAATTTGTTATAATAGAAGCGGTGATGATATGAAAAAAATATTATTATGTTTATTGATTTCTTTGTTCTGTGTGGCATGTCAATCATCATCTTCTGATGAACAATTTCAGGAATATTATCAAATTAAAGAACAGTTAATATCACATCAGGAATTTGATACAGATTATCCATTTCATGTTCAAGTTGTTTTTTATGATTTAGAAGATAGTTATCGTTATGATGTTATTATCGACCAGCCACAGGTTGATATGTATTATATCGAGGCTATGGCATATGCTCATGAAGATGATCAAAAGATGTGTCCGGTTTTAGGAATTGTTGATGACTCTATCAGCCACATGAAAGTTGATTATATTGATAAAAGTCAACATTTTTATAAAGGAGTTCAGCTTTCTGGAGAAACTGAAAAGATACAAGATGTAAAAATATATGTTTGTTATTATTTGGATAAAGAAAAAACACAAAAAGTAGAAAAATATATTGAGGTACAATCATGAGATTAGATAAATTATTAGCCCATTGTGGTTTTGGGACACGTAAAGAAGTAAAACAATTAATCAAAAATGGTTATGTGAAAGTCAATGGAGAAGTTATTAAAAAAGATAAACATCATGTTGATCCTGTAGGAGATAAGGTCTATGTTGATGATGAACGTATTCATTATCAGGAATATGTTTATTATATGTTAAATAAACCTGCTGGCTATGTGAGTGCCACTGAAGATAATGTTTATCCAACTGTTATTGATTTAATTGAAGAAAATTATCGCCAAGATTTATTTCCTGTTGGGAGATTAGATGTTGATACTGAAGGCTTATTATTGATTACAAATGATGGTGTTCTTGCTCATCAGCTGTTATCACCTAAAAAACATTGCCCTAAAGTGTATTATGCAAAAATTCAAGGTGTTGTAACAGATGATGATGTTCAAACCTTTTTATCTGGTGTTGTTATTGATAATGAATATCAATGTCAAAGTGCACATTTAAAAATTTTATCAACAACACAAAATCATAGTGAGATTGAAGTAGAAATCTATGAAGGAAAATTCCATCAGGTTAAGAAAATGTTTCATGCTGTTGGTAAAGAAGTTCTTTATTTAAAAAGAATACGTATGAAAAATTTAAACTTAGATGAAAATCTTGAATTAGGAGCTTATCGTCCTTTAACTGATGAAGAATTAGATAGATTAAAGAGTGAAACTGTGTTACAATAAAAAAATATAGGAGGCTTATATGCGTTTAAGAAATAATCCTAAAGCTAATGATATTTTAGCTGCACATGATGATATTGTGATTTTAGATGGTAAACAATATCGTGGAAAATGGAATGAGTTATTTGGAAATTCAAATCCTATATATATTGAAATTGGAATGGGTAAGGGTGATTTTATTATTGAAAATGCTTTACGTTATCCAAATATCAACTATATTGGAATTGAAAAATTTCCAAGTGTTATGGTCGGAGCTATAAAAAAAATAGATCAATTAGAAAAAATACCATCAAATTTAAAATTATTAAAAGAAGATGCCATTCTTTTAACAGAAGTTTTTGGTAAACATGAAGTGAATCGTATACATTTAAATTTTAGTGATCCTTGGCCTAAGAAAAGACATACAAAAAGACGTTTAACATCACCTGCATTTTTAGATGTATATCAAAATATTCTTATTGATAATGGTGAATTGATTTTAAAAACAGATAACCGTTTATTGTTTGAATATTCTTTGGTGTCATTTCAAAACTATGGATTACATTTTGAAGATGTATGCTTAGACTTGCATCATAGTGAAGGATATGAGGATAATATTCAAACAGAATATGAGAGAAAGTTTTCTCCATTTGGTCCAATATATCAAGTCAAAACAACATTTAAAGGAGTTAATAAAAATGGATAATTTAATAAAGATTAGTGATTTACAGGCATTTGAAAATGCAATTAAAGGAAATGCTATGTTAGTATTTTCAACAACATGGTGTCCAGATTGTCATTTTTTAAAAACATTTATTGATGATTTAGTAGCACAAAATCCAGAGTGGACTTTCTATTATATAGATCGTGATGAAATGGTTGATTTGTGTATTGATTTAGAGATTATGGGTATTCCATCTTTCGTCGCTTATCGTGATGGTAAAGAAGTTGGAAGATATGTCAATAAATTAAGAAAAACACAACAGCAGATTCAGGAGTTTATTGATCAGATTGATTAGAAAACGAGAAATAGAAATAATGTTGTAAGGAGGAAAGCAAAATGTTTAAAAAGTTTTTTAAAAAAGAAGAGGAAGAAGAATTATTTGAAAAAGTTGATCCTGTTTTAGAACAAAGACGTAAAGAAAAATTTAGTACTCCTCTTATTTATAATGATGAGGTTGAAACAAAGAAAAATATCAAAAAAGAAGAGCCAAAGAAAAAAGAAGTTAAAAAAAGTGCGCCTGCAGAATCTACTTACCGTATGAGTGAGATTATATCTCCAATGACAGGTTTAAAAGAGACAAAAAAAACAGAAGTTAAAAAGGCGGCAAAACCTAAGGTTAAGAAAGTCAAAAAGGAATCAGATGAATTAATTCCCATTATAAGTCCGTTTTACGGTCCTTTTGAAAATGTGGAAGAAGAAAAGACAAAAAAACCAAAAAAGGTTGAAGTGGAAGAACCAAGTGTTGAACAGAATTTAAGAAATATAGCAAATATTGTTGAAGAAGAACAAGATCAATTAAAAATTATTGAAGAGAGAACTGGTGAATTTAAGCTAGATTTCCAAAACAAAGATGAGGATTCTTTCATTGATGAAATTGATGATTCTATGAGTTTAGATGAATTGATGAGTCTTTATGAAAAAAAGTTTAAAGATTAATGAAGGGAATAGGTGTTGATATTATTGATCTTGAACGTTTAGATATTCATAATCTCAATTTTGTTAAACATATTTTATCGCCAAAAGAGTATCAGATATTTAAAAAAATGAATTCTCCTAAAAGACAATTAGAATTTTTAGGAGGACGTTTTGCTGGTAAAGAAGCTTATATGAAAGCTTGTCATGTTGGTATTGGAGCAATGGCTTTTCATGATATTGAAATTTTAAATGATGAAAGTGGTGCGCCTTATTTACATGATTCTCATGCTCATATTTCTATTTCACATGAAAATAAATATGCAATTGCATTTGTTTTGCTTGAAAAGTAAAGATTTTCTTTACTTTTTTCTTTTATAGGCATGACTCATTTTAATAAATTGGCTCATATTTTTGTATGATTTCTCCATTTTTTTATCATTTTTATGCTTTTTGAGCTTCCAAAATATAAAGAAAAGTTATAAAAAGGATAAAAACAACCATTTTTGGTACTTTTTATATTTTCCTATATACTCATAGATGAGGAGGTAAAATATAAAAATGTTTAATGAAATTATTTTAATAGGGAGACTTGCTGAAAATCCAAAATTCAAAGAAACACCGACTGGTGTTAAATTAGCAACTTTAATCTTAGATGTAGAAAGACCTTATCGTAATAATTTAGGGATTAGAGATCATGATTATATTAGTTGTGTTCTTTGGAAAGGCATAGCTCAAGAAGTTATGGATTGTTGCGAAGCAGGAAGTTTTTTAGGAATTAAAGGAAGGCTTCAGTCTAAAACATTTGAATCGCCTGATCATTTATCTACAACGATCATGGAAGTCAAAGTTGAACATGTTGAATTTTTGGATAAGTATTTTATGAAAAAATAGTCATTTGACTATTTTTTTGTTTTCTTTTAAGATAGAATTGTGTAAAATAGATAAGAATAGAAAGGGGAGATAAAGATGAGTATTGATCAGTCACATATTAGAAATTTTTCTATTATCGCCCATATTGATCATGGAAAATCGACTCTTGCTGATAGAATTTTACAACTTACTGGGGCAGTGAGTGATCGTGATATGAAGGAACAGTTACTTGATAGTATGGACTTGGAAAGAGAAAGAGGTATTACTATTAAATTAAATGCTGTTCAATTGACTTATAAAGCCAAAAATGGTGAAACATATCTTTTGCATTTAATAGATACACCCGGTCATGTAGACTTTACATATGAAGTTTCACGCTCTTTAGCTGCATGCGAGGGAGCTGTATTGGTTGTTGATGCTGCTCAAGGTGTTGAAGCGCAGACATTAGCCAATGTCTTTTTAGCATTAGATAATGATTTAGAAATTTTACCTGTTATTAATAAAATTGATTTACCAAGTGCAGACCCACAGCGTGTTATTCATGAAATTGAAGATATTATAGGTTTACCAGCTGATGAAGCACCTTTGATTTCAGCCAAAACTGGATTAAATATCGAAGATGTTTTGGAAGATATTGTTTTGAATGTTCCTGCACCACGTGGTGATATTTCTCATCCTACACAGGCTTTGATTTTTGATTCTTATTATGACAGTTATCGAGGTGTTATTGTTTTTGTTTGTGTCAAAGAAGGAAAAATAAAAGTTGGAGATCATATTCGTTTTATGGCTACTGGAGCTGTTTATGAAGTGTTGGAAGTAGGGGTCAGAACACCAAAAGAGGTTAAAAAAGAAGAACTTGTAACAGGGGAAGTTGGATGGATTGCTGCTTCGATTAAATCCATTAGTGACGTTCATGTCGGTGATACAATTACAACTTTAGAACAACCTTCAAATGTTCAGTTACCAGGGTATCGTCAATTAAATCCTATGGTTTACTGTGGTTTGTATCCTGTTGATAATGCAAAGTATAAAGATTTAAGAGAAGCATTAGAAAAAATGAAATTAAGTGATTCATCACTTGTTTTTGAACCGGAAACGTCACAGGCTTTAGGATTTGGATTCCGTTGTGGATTTTTAGGCCTTTTACATATGGATGTTATTGAAGAACGTCTTGAAAGAGAATTTGATCTTGAATTAATAGCTACGGCGCCATCCGTTATTTATCATTGTTATTTAACAGATGGTTCTATGATTGAAATTGACAATCCTGCTGCATTGCCTGGACCACAAAGAATCGATCATATTGAAGAACCATTTGTTAAGGCTTCAATTATGACACCTAATGAATATGTAGGTCCAATTATGGAACTATGTCAATCTAAACGTGGTGAATATCAGGATATTGAATATATTGATGACTTGAGAAGAAATGTTGTTTACCTGATTCCATTAAGTGAGATTGTCTATGACTTTTTTGATAAATTAAAATCATGTACAAAAGGATACGCTTCTTTTGATTATGAATTAGATGGTTATAAAGAAAGTCGATTAACACGTATGGATATTTTATTGAATGGTGATGTTGTAGATGCTTTATCAACAATTGTTCATAAAGATTTTGCTTATAACCGAGGTCGTATTATTTGTGAGAAATTAAAAGAGATTATCCCAAAACAGATGTTTGAAGTTCCTATTCAAGCTGCAATACAGGGTAAAGTTATTGCGAGAACAAATATCAAAGCTATGCGTAAAAATGTTTTAGCAAAATGTTATGGTGGGGATATTTCACGTAAGAAAAAACTTTTAGAAAAACAAAAAGAAGGTAAAAAACGAATGAAAGCAGTAGGAAGTGTAGAAATTCCTCAAGAAGCTTTTATGGCTATTCTTTCTGTTGATGATGATTAAGAGAATTTGTGAAATTCTCTTTTTCTTATGGGTTGATTTACTTTCTAGATTGTATATAATATAATAAGTCGAGGAGGTGCATTAAAATTGAATTTATTCAAAAAAAATCCCATTCGATTTGAAGGGCAAAAAGAAATTGAAACCCAAATTAAAAATCAAACCGATAATGTCATCTCAAGAAGATTTAAAATTTTAATGGGAGTTATTGGTGCTGTTGGTGTTGTCTTGTTGATACGTTTGTTTATTACTCAAATTTCTCAACAGGAATATTATTCAACAAAACTTAAACAATATAATACGAGTCTTTTTACTGCTGATACATTCCGTGGTAATATTTATGATCGAAATTATAAAAGACTTTCTTACAATAAAAATATCAATTGTGCGACTTATTATGCCGTACAAAGTATTACGCAAGATGATATCAAAATCATTGCAAATTTTTTAGTCAAAAATGTAAATGTTGATATTAAAAGTGTAACTGAAAGAGATAAAAAAGATTATTTGATTTTAAAATGCAAGGATACTAAAGATGATTTAATTAATGATTTAATCACTAGCGAAGAAAGATCGACATATTCAAGTGATGAAATTTATCAATTACAATTAAGTCGTATTACAAGTCAGATGTTAAAAGACAATTTATCTGATGATGATATTAAGTATTATATGATTTATTCAAAAATTCAAAACTGTACAAGTGGATCAGTTGTTTTATTAGAAGGTTTAACAGTTAAAGAAGCAAGTCTCATTGGTGAAAATTCTGATATTTTACGTGGTGTTAAAGTAACAAATGACTGGTCAAGAGAAAATACATATGGTACAGAATTTAAATCTGTTTTAGGAAGAGTAACATCGAAAAAAGAAGGATTGCCTGCAAGTACAAAAGATATATTATTAGCTCAGGATTATAACAATGATTCACGTGTGGGAATAAGTGGTTTAGAAATGCAGTATGAAAATATTTTAGCTGGAACTCCAGCAACTTATTCCTTGGCTTATGATAGTGATGGGAATCCTGTTGTAGAAACTGTATCAAGTGGGACAAAAGGTGATAATATTCGTTTGACTATTGATTGGGATTTACAATCGGCGATTACTGATGAAATTGAAAAACAAATGAAGGCACATACGAGTTCAATATATAGATATGCTAATAACATTTATCTTGTTATGATTGATCCTAATACAGGAGCCATTTATGCAATGTGTGGTTATCAAAGAGATGAAAAGGGAGATATTTATGAATTGGCTGGTGGCGCTGTTCAAAACGCATTTGAAATAGGTTCGGCATTTAAAGGTGGAACAATATATGCAGGTATTAAACATGGTGTGATTAATCAATACACGGAATTTGATGATACAAGTAGTGGTTTTAAAATAGCTGGTACACCGACCAAGTTTTCATGGGATACAGGTGGATTAGGACGTTTAAATGCTGCAGAAGCATTGTCGCAATCTTCGAATATTTATATGTTTTATGTTGCAACCTTATTAGGTGGAGGAACTTATGAATACGGAGAGCCTTTGTCTATTAGGGATTCAGCATTTGATCAGATGAGACTTGATGTAGGAGAATTAGGATTAGGTGTAAAGACAGGTATAGATTTACCTAGTGAAGCCTTAGGATATCGTGGTCGTGTTACACAACGACAAGCTGGTAACTTTCTTGACTTTGCAATTGGACAATATGATACTTATACACCAATTCAAATGGCACAATATGTTTCCTCGATTGCCAATGGTGGTAAAAGAGTCCAACCACATCTTTTTATGGAATCTTTTACAGAAGATGACGATGGTACAAAGATATCACTTTTACAACATCAGGTAAAAGTACTCGATGATGTCTCAAGTTATAAATTAGCTTTTGATACAATTCATACTGGATTTAGAATGGGTTGTGTGTCAGGATTAGCAAGTGGTGTCAATGGAGATTATGAAGCAGCAGGAAAAACTGGGACTGCACAGAAAGTTTATGAAGGAACAAGTGACGTATGGGCCAATCGAGCCTTTATTGGATATGCTCCTTATGATAATCCAGAAATAGCTGTTGCTTGTATTGCTGAAGCATTACCTGATGCTGGTGGAGGGACATGTACGACTCTATCAAAATATGCATTTGAAAAGTATTTTGAAAAATATGGATAAAAAGTGAAAAATTTATGGTAATTTTGAATTGTTTATGCTATTATAGTATGGCAAAGTCGTGATGGAGGTGTAAAAATGAGAGAAAACATCATTTTAAAATGTACTGAATGTGGTGAAGAAAACTACATTAATACAAAAAATAAAAGAAATCATCCAGAAAGAATGGAAGTCAAAAAATACTGTCCTAGATGTAATAAAAAAACAACTCATAAAGAAAAAAAATAAGCCTTTTTGGCTTTTTTTCTTTATTTTGAAAGGAACGAAGATAATGATAAAAAAATTAATATTAGGAACAATGCAAACAAATTGTTATGTTATATATAATGATAATCATGAATGTTTTATTATTGATCCAGGTGCTCAAGGACAAAAAGTTGCTAAATTTTTAGAAGAAAAAGAGTTAGAATTAAAAGCTATATTATTGACACATGGACATTTTGATCATATTGGCGCTGTTGATTATTTATATGAAAGATTTCAATGTCCAGTATATGCACAAAAAGAATCATTTGAAATCATAAGAAATCCTCAATATAATCTATCTGCAATGATGGGAGAATCGTTTACTTTAAAAGCTCCTCTTTTGGAAGCAACTTCTACAATGAATATTATAGGGATGACAGTTCAGTGGCTATTGTTAGAAGGACACTGTTATGGAAGTAGTATGATTTATGTTCCTCAAGAAAATGCTTTATTTAGTGGTGATGTTCTGTTTGCTGGTTCGATTGGTCGTTATGATTTCCCCACATCATCTCATCTTACTACTAAAGAAAGTTTAGAAAAAATTAAATCTTTACAGTTTGATGCACGTTTACTCCCTGGGCATGGAGAAGAAAGCTCATTAAATTATGAACAAAAGCATAATCCATTTTTAAGATCATAAAAATTTATGATCTTTTTTTGTTGAAAAAAAGAAAAATGAAAAAATAATGCGTATATATATAATAGGAGGGTTATTATGGATGAACTATTTGAAAAAATGATTTATCGTGCATTGAATCAAAAAGCTACGGATATTCATATGTTATTAAAAAAAGATTTGAGAATTCAATTTCGTATTTTTGGTGAGTTAAAACTGTATGATGTTTTAGAAAATGAAAAAGGGTATAAATTAATGAATTTTATTAAATATAAATCATTGATTCATACGAATTATCGTTTGATGCCACAAACTGGAAATATTTCTTTAAAAATGAATCAGAAAAAATATTTCTTAAGAGTTTCTTATTTACCGTCATTAGAATTTGAAAGTATTGTCATAAGAATTTTAAACAATCATGAATTACGTTCGATTCAAGAACTTACATATCAAAAAGAAATACAAGATTATCTTTGTTGGTTATCGAAACAAAGTCATGGACTCTTTTTTATAAGTGGAGCTACAGGTTCAGGAAAATCAACAACTTTATATACTGTTTTAAAACAAATTCTTAATGACTCTCAAAAAAACATCATTACAATAGAAGATCCTATTGAAATTCATTTGGATGGTTGTTTACAGATTGAGTTGAATGAAAAGATTGGTATTACATATTATGATACGCTTAGACAAATCCTTAGACATGATCCAGATGTTATTATGATTGGTGAAATTAGAGATGAAGAAACAGCAAGAATTGCTTTGACTTGTGCTTTAACTGGACATCTTGTTTTAACAACTATCCATGCTAGTAATGCACCACTTTCTATTAAACGCTTTATGAATTTGGGTATTCACAAAACCGATATACTTGATGTTGTTGTAGGTATTATTTCACAGCGTATGAAATATGACGTGGCAAATAAAAAGGCATTTGTCATATCTGAACTCATGAAAAAAGAGGATATAGACAAATATCTAAATCATCAGGAGTTTTCTTATCTTACTTTTCATAAAGCAGCTCATCAATTCATTGAAATGGGATTCCCATCTGAATTATTTGAAGAGGAACTTGTCTATGAATAAAGATTATTTGTTATTAAAAAATCTGTATGGTTTATTGGAAGCAGGTTATAGTATTGAAGAAGCTTTACGTTTATGTCAGCAAATGATTCATTATCATGTTATTGATGAAATGTTGGAGCAGTTAAATCACGGTGAATCAATAGAAAACATTTTATTGAATTCTTCTTTACCACATTTGTTCTGCGAATATTTTCGTTTTTTTCAAAATAAAAATTGTTTATCAGAAGCAATTAAGAAAAGCCTAGATATTTGCATAATGAAAGAAGAATATCAAAATAAACTGAAATCAAAGTTAACATACCCTTCTATATTGGTGACTTTTTTATTTCTTTTTTCACTATTTGTTGTGTTTATGCTGTTACCGAATGTCAATCAGCTTTTTAGTTCTTTCCAAATCGAAAAATCATTTCTTATAGAGATTTTATTTGGCTTTTTTTATTTTATACCAAGTTTTATTATTGGTGCTGTTTTTATAGCGTTATATCTTGTTTTAAGGCTGATTTATGCGTTAAAGCATAAATTATATAGAATTATTGAAATGTATCTCAAATGGCCGATATTTAAGCTGATTTTACAAAAATATTTTTCACTCAAATTTGCATTATACTTTCATGAATTATTAAGTGAAGATATTGACAGTACCAGTGTTATAAGCATTTTAAATGAACAGATGACGGATAGTGATTTAAAAATTATTTTGTATGAGATAAATAATCGATTGTATGGAGGTGAGAACTTAGAAGAAATATTGGAAGACTTTGAATATTTTGATGATTTATTTATATCTTTTTTTCAGATGTATATGAAAAATCCACAACAAAGACATTCATTATCTTATTATATTCAGGTTACATATGAATATTTAGATTATTGTATAGAACGTTTTTTAAAATATCTGATTCCTATGATTTATGGCTTTGTGGCTTTGTTTGTCATTACAATTTATATAGCCATTATTATTCCTATGATGAATTCCATATCAACTATATAATAGAAAGGAAAGTAAATATGTTTAATAAAAAAGGGTTTACTTTAATTGAAATGATCTTCTGTATTAGTGTTATTTTAGTTATTCTACTTCTTGTTATTCCTAATGTAACATCTAAAAATACTGTTGTTAAAAATAAAGGGTGTGAAGCTCAAATTGAGGTTGTCAATTCACAAATTTTGTTATATGAAATTGAAAATGGTAAATTACCAACCAAGATCTCTGATTTAACAAGTGGCTCTGATCCATATTTAACAGAAAAGCAAGGTGTCTGTCCAAATGGAAAGAAAATATCTATCAAAAATGGGCAAGCCTATGTACGATAAATCAGGATTCACTATGATTGAAACATTATTTGTTCTCATGATTATGTGTATGTTATTTTGTTTGTCGTGGCGCATACATTTACCAGTCAAAAACGATCATACAAAGATTGAAGAAATAACACGTTTTTTATATCAGGCGAAATTGACAGCTATGAATCTAAAAACGCAAGTGACAGTGACTTTTGCATCTGATTTTATTCAATACGAATGGGAAGAATCCTCACAAACTTTTACTCTTGATTCAAATGATTCATTTGAATCACATCAGCTGACATTTAATGAAAATGGAAACATTCAAGGAGCAAAGACACTCACATATTATTGTGGGAGTCAAGTTTATACACTTGTTTATCAGATTGGAAGTGGTAGTTTTTATGTTCAATAGAAAAGGAACTACATTAATTGAAAGCTTGTTTGCTTTTGGAATTTTTATTTCAGTTTTTATTCTCTTTATAAGTTTATTTTCAATATTATACAAAAAGGAAATAAAGATACATCAAGATTATCAATTATTGTTAAAAGAAGAAGGTGATTTCACATATTCACAAGATTACGTCAGTATCATCGAGATGGTTTTACTTTAATTGAAGTATTATTATCTCTTTCAATAACACTGATGATTATTTTCACTTTAACTGGTTTATTTAATCTTATACAATACGCTTATACTCATCATACTGCAAATAATGAAGATATTTATATTGCAGCCAAACAATGCAGTCAATATACCATTGGAACATCGTACATAGAAGTTGGAGAGGTATTTCGCTATTTAGATTTTGATGGAGAAGAGAACTCGCTTATTCTTGATAACAATAGATTAGTAAAAACGCCAGGATTTGAAATATTATTATTTCATGTTGATGATGTTTCTTTTTCTATTGAAAATGATTTGATATATATCCATTTAACAAGAGATCGTCAACGTTACTCTTTTCTATTGACATATGCGTTTACTTCTGAAAAAAAGGAAGGACAAGATGAAATCGTTACTAATGAATAGAAGGGGATCTATTCTTCAAATCGTATTAATTGTTTTTATGCTTTTAACATTAGCATTATCTATAACGAGTTTTTATATTCTTCAATCTGCCAGCCAGCTCCATTCTATTTCTTTGTTATTGAAACAAAAAAATTTAGAAATTTTCTTGGTAAAATATTATAGCGATACTGTTCAAAATGATATTTTACTAAGTGATGATTACAGTTTTAATGGTAATGAAGTGATATCAACCGTAGATGATTTAGGGAATTATTATGAAGTCACAACATTTGTTCAAACAAAACAGATGCAGTATTCTTTTTTAGTGTGGGTAGAAGTGGATACAGGAGCCATTTTAAAATTTGAATATGTATAGGAGGTTCTATTTTATGATTTATTATATTGTTTTTGGTATTTTGATTATTTGTTTTTTATTAACATGTTATTGTAATAAGGCAATGATAGATGAAAAAAAGAAACGCAATCTAAAAGTTATGACCTATATTTTACTTGCAATAGATTTTATGTTTATTCTTTTTTTCTAAAGCAATAGTACAATGCACTTTTTTATTTTACAATATCATTGAAATTTGCTATAATCTAGAAGACATATAGCAAAGGAGAGATATTTTTTATGGCAGTCAACATTAAAGAATTAAAACCAGGAAATGCATATACAGAAAATAATGATCTTTTTTTATGTATTTCTAATGATCAAAATAAACAAGGTAGATTATCAGGAAAATATATGGTAAAAAGAAAAAATATGAGAACAAGTGCTATTACTGAAGTTTCTTATAATCCTACTGCAAAAGTTGATTTAGCAATGATTGAAAAAAGAAAAATGCAATATTTATATGATTCAGGAGATAGCTTTGTTTTCATGGATAATGAAACTTATGAACAAATTGAAATTCCTGCTAGTCGTCTTGAATGGGAAAAGAATTTCTTAAAACCTTCAGACGAAGTAGAAATAACAAGTTATGAAAGTGAAGTTTTAGGAATTCAATTACCAATTAATGTTGCTTTTAAAATTACTGAAACTGAACCAGCTGTAAAAGGTGATACAGCAACTGGAGCAACAAAAAATGCAACTATCGAAACTGGATATCAAATTAAAGTTCCTTTATTTATTAATGAAGGTGAAGTTGTTATTGTTAATACAGTTGATGGTAAATATCAAGGAAGAGCGTAAGCTCTTTTTTTCATAATTAAGTCTGTTTTATCATATAGTATATAGAAAAAAGGAGAATGAATATGAATAAACAGGCTTTTACATTTCTAACTTTATTTAGTCTTATTCTTGTGTTATCAATTTATTACATCATGTTACCACCAACCTCACAAAATGAAGTTGTTCAAAATGATATTTCTACTATTGAACAATTACAGAATCAGCTTGATAAAAAAAGAGAAGATATTATTACTAAAAACAATGAAATTATTGCAAAAGAATCAAGCACTTCTGAATCTATTAATGAAGCACTAGAAACTATAAGTGAAACAAAAAATGTGACTGAAAAAGAAAAATCAATTGTCACACAATTAGGGGAACTTGGTTATCAGGAAAGTTATGTAGAAATTGATAATCAGACTGTCAAAATAACAATTTTGAAAAAGGATGCAACACAAAGTGATGCTTCAAATGTCATTAAAGAAGTTCTTAATTTAGTAGGTGATTCATATCAGGTGGAAGTTAAATTTATTGATGAATAAAACTTGTATTTTTGTAACTTTTTATATACAATAGTAGTAAGAAGAGAGGTAATGTTATGGCACATAATGAATACTATACTTATACACAAGGACGTGTTAATGGAAAGATTTTGATGAATGTTCAAGTGTTTGATGAAATTACAAAGAGAACTGTCAATGAAATGAAAAATGTTTCTTTAGATACATCTAAGGGAATGCAGATTCCCGGTACAAAAAAAGTAGTAAACTGCTCAATAAAAGATAATGAAGTTTATATATGTATCCATGTTCGTATTAAATATGGTGTTAATATTTCATCAATAACAAAAGAAATTCAGGAGAAAATAGCAGTTGCTGTTAAACAAATGACTGATGTTGACGTACAACACATCAATATTGAAGTTGATAATATTGAGTTTGATTAAAGTAAGAAAATGATTTCTTACTTTTCTTTTGTTTATTTTTATATATAATTGTGGTAAAATGTAATATATTTGAAAATTGTGGAGGCAACTTAATTATATGGAAAAAACACATAGAAAAATAGCGAGAGAACAAGCTACGATTTGTATTTATCAAAATTTATTAGTAGGAACTTCTCTTGATGAAATGCGTACTTATATATCAGAAAATGAAAAGTTATCAACAAGCGAAGATTCGTTAAAATTTGCGTTGTGGTTAGTAGAAACAACATTACAGAATAAAGAATCTTATCAAAAATTATTAGAAAAACATTTAAAGAAAGGTTGGACTTTTGAACGTTTAAGCGTTATGGAAAGAGCCATCTTATTAATTGCGGCTTGTGAATTGTTGGAATCCGATCTTCCTAAAACAATTGTGATTAATGAAGCTGTTGTTAATGCTAAGAAGTTCTGTGATGATGAATCTTATAAATTCATTAATGGTATTTTAGGACATATTGCTTAATGGATGCAAAAAAATATATTAGTGTACATACATTAAATAAATATATAAAAGCAAGATTTGATCAGGATGCTTCTTTGCATAATGTCTATATTACTGGTGAAATTTCAAATTATAGACCACATCCTAGTGGTCATCTTTATTTCACTTTAAAAGATGATCATTCAAGAATTTCAGCAGTTATGTTTTCTTCGGCAGCAAAAAAACTTCAATTTCAATTGGAAAATGGAATGAAAGTGTATATACGAGCCCGTGTTTCGGTTTATGAAGTCACTGGTGAATATCAGTTATATGTACAATCAATTGAACAGGATGGCCTAGGAAAGTTATATCTAGCATTTGAAGATTTGAAAAAGAAATTAGCAAAAGAAGGCTTATTTGATGAAAAGTATAAAAAGCCTATACCTCGTTTTCCTAAATCTATCGCTATTTTAGCAGCTAAAAGTGGAGATGCTGTTCATGATTTTATTGAAATTGCACATTCACGTTTCCCTTTTGTAAGATTGATTTTTTTCCCAATTCCAGTCCAAGGGAAAAATGCATATTTAAAAATTATCGAAACTTTACAAAATGTAGATCGCATTGGTTTTGATTTAATTGTGATAACACGTGGTGGTGGTACAATTGAGAATTTGTGGAATTTTAACGAAGAAGCTTTAGCCCGCGTTATTTTTCAATGCCAGACGCCTATTATTAGTGCCGTTGGACATGAATTAGATTTTACAATATGCGATTTTGTCAGTGATTTGCGTTGTCCAACTCCAACAGCAGCAGCTGTAAGCGCTACGCCTGATCAGGAAGAATTAAAAAAACATTTGAATGGATTAACCCAACAATTGGTGCATGATATGAACCACTATCTTCAAAATTGTCAACAAACATTAAATAGATTAAAAAATTCTTATTTTTTAACAACACCAGAAGCTCTTTATTCACAAGAGATATTACGTCTAACACATTTACAAGATCAGTTCTCTTATCAGTTTAAGTTATTAAATATGAAAGTTGAACAACAGCTTTTACATCATCAAAAACAGTTAAAGCAAAAAATGGATCAAAATATACAAAAACAAAACTATAAAATCCAACAATTGATTATCCAACTTGATGCTTTAAGCCCTTTAAAAGTTATGCAGAGAGGTTATACTTTAATAAAGAAGGATAATCAACTTATAAAATCTCAAAACGATGTAAAAACAGACGATCTTATTGATATACAATTTTATGATGGTATGAGAAAGGCACAAATAAAGTAGGTGAGAAAATGGAAGCAATGACATACGAAGAAGCTATAAAGCGCTTAGAAGAAATTGTAAGCTTACTTGAAAATAATGAAATTGCATTAGAAGATAGCATAGCTTTATTTCAAGAAGGTATTACTCTTTCTAAATATTGTGATGAAAAACTAAAAAATATTCAAGAAAAAGTCGCACAAATATATGAAGATGGAAAGCTCAAAGAATTTAAGAATGGGGAATAATACAATGGATACAATGAAAGAAGAAATTAACCAACGTTTAGTGAAATTATGTGAACCATTGAAAGATGGAAGAGTCAAGGATGCAATGTTATATTCCTTATTGGCACCTGGTAAACGTTTGCGTCCAATTTTATTTTTAACAGTGTTAAGAGCTTATCAATTTGATTACCATCAATATTTAGATGTTGCATGTGCAATTGAGATGATTCATACTTATTCACTTATTCATGATGATTTACCTGGTATGGATAATGATGATTTAAGAAGAGGAAGAAAAACGTGTCATAAAGAATTTAATGAAGCTACAGCTATTTTGGCTGGAGATGCTTTATTAAATTTAGGAGTTAATATCATATTACAAACAACTTCACTTGATGATTCTTTAAAAGTTCAACTTACTAATCTTTTGTATCAGGCAAGTGGAATTAATGGGATGATTTATGGGCAACAACAAGATCTTTATTTTGAAAATCGAAAAGCTGATTTATCTCAATTAGAAGATATCCATAAACATAAAACAGGAGAGTTAATTTCAGTTAGCATGCAAATGGCTGCCTGTATCGCCAAAAAAAGTGATCTTGATGCATGGAAACAACTAGGTTTTGACTTAGGTTTAGCATTTCAAATTCAGGATGATATTTTAGATGTTACAGGGACGACTGAAGAGTTAGGAAAAAAGGTTGGAAGTGATTTGGAAAATCATAAATCTACTTATGTAAGCTTGATAGGAGTCGAAGCTTCACAGAAAAAAATCGAAGAATTATTCCAAAAATGTTATGAAAGAATTTATGCAATGCAAATTAATCATGGATTGATTTTAGAATTGTTTATAAAAATTTTGAAAAGGGTGAGTTAAATGAAACTTGAGCAAATCAAGAATCCTCAGTTTTTAAAACAATTAAATATTGAAGAACTAGAAGAACTGGCTGATCAAATCAGGTCGTTTATTATTCATCATGTATCTGAAACAGGTGGACATTTTTCTAGTAATTTGGGGGTTGTTGAATTAACAATTGCTTTACACTATATTTTTGATTCACCATTAGATAAAATCATTTTTGATGTTGGACATCAATCTTATGTTCATAAAATATTGACAGGACGAGCTGCACAATTTTCAACACTTAGACAATATAATGGTTTGAGTGGTTTTCAAAAGAAAAAAGAAAGTATTCATGATGTATGGGAAGCTGGTCATTCATCAACAGCATTATCAGCAGCTATTGGAATGGCTATTGCTAGAGATTTAAATCACGAACAAGGTGAAATGATATGTGTTGTAGGTGATGCTGCACTTATGAGTGGGGAATCATTTGAGGCGCTTAATTATATTGGATCTGTTGATTCTAAAGTGATTATTATTCTTAATGATAATAATATGTCTATTTCTAGAAATGTTGGTGGCTTAAGTAATTTCTTTTCTGATATTCGTATGTCTACGCAATATAAAAACGCTCGTAATAATTATATTTCTTTTTTGAGTAAATCAAATTTAGGAAAAAAAGTTTATAAAATAACAAAAAAAGTGAAAGATCAAATAAAAAACAATGTTATTAATGATAATATTTTTGGTGAATTTGGTTTAGATTATATAGGACCTATTAATGGTCATGATTTTCATGATCTTTTTAATGCTTTGAGTTTGGCATCTGAAATGGATCATAGTGTTGTTGTTCATGTCCATACTGTAAAAGGAAAAGGATACCCTCTTGCTGAAAATGATTACTATGGAGTATATCATGGTGTTGCTCCATTTGATTATCGTGAAGGTATTCGTTCAAAAGAAAGTTCTATGATTAGCTGGAGTGAAGTTGTTGCAAGACATATTGAAAAATGGATGTATGAAGACCAGGACATTGTAACAATTACACCAGCAATGATATCAGGAAGCTGTCTGCGTCATATTTTTGATACTTTTCCTGATCGTGCTTTTGATGTAGGCATTGCTGAAGAACATGCTATGACTTTTGCTGCTGGACTTTCAAATGCTCAAAAGAAACCATTTATTACTATTTATTCTTCTTTTTTACAGCGTGCATATGATCAGATCAACCATGATATTGCAAGAATGCAATTACCATGTCTCATAGGCGTGGATCGTAGTGGACTTGTTGGTGCAGATGGTGAAACACATCATGGCGTTTTTGATATGAGTATTCTTTCATCTATTCCAAATCTTGTTATTATGACACCTAAAGATGCTATTGAAATGAAAATGATGATAAATACTGTTTTTCGTCACTTTCAACATCCATATATTCTCAGATTTCCAAAGGGGAATATTGAAGATAAAGATGTTTCTTTAGATAAGGAGATAAGTATAGGATCATGGGAAAAGATTATCTTTGATTCACAGAATGCTTTAACTATTATGACTTATGATGTAAAAGTTGATCGTGTTGCTCATTGGCTTATGACAGAACAATTACCAGTTAATTTAATTAATGCACGTTTTATTAAACCTATGGATGAAAATATTCTTGATGAACTGTCTCAAACACATCAACATATACTTGTTTATGAAACTGATTTGATGATTGGGTCGTTAGGTGCATCTATTGCTCATTATTATTCAAGAAAGAAAATGCCTATGACTATTGATTATATAGGAATTGATGACCATTACACACCTCAGGGAGATTTAGACACATTATTCAAAATAGAACATATACATTTAGATGATTTAAAACAAAAAGTAAAGGAGATACTTGATGAAGAAGGAAAGAGTTGATATTCTTTGTGTAGAGCAGGGATTATTTGATTCTCGCGAAAAGGCAAAGCGAGCTATAATGGCGGGAATCGTTCGTGATGATTATGACTATATTGATAAACCTGGTACTAAAATACCAGTTGATTCACATTTGCATATCAAAGGAGAAAAATTGCCTTATGTATCACGTGGCGGACTAAAGCTTGAAAAAGCTATTCAAATTTTTAATTTAGATTTAAATCATCTATTAATGCTTGATATTGGTTCTTCTACAGGAGGATTTACAGATTGTGCTTTACAACATGGTGCTAGAGAGGTTTATGCATTAGATGTTGGAACAAATCAGTTAGTCTGGAAATTAAGAAATGATCCTCGTGTTCACGTTTTAGAACAAACAAACTTTCGATATGCTACAATGGATTTATTTCAATATGGTCAACCGGATTTTGCGAGTATTGATGTTTCGTTTATTTCGTTAAAACATATCTTTCCTGCTTTATCTCAGATTTTAAAAAAGGATTCATATTGTGTAGCTTTAATTAAACCACAATTTGAAGCTGGCAGAGAAGATGTAGGAAAACATGGAATTGTTTCTCAACCTGAAATTCATCAAAGAGTCATTCAAGAAGTTATTACATATGCCCATGAACAAGGATTTTCTTTACAGGGACTGACTTACTCGCCAATTACTGGAGGAGAAGGGAATATTGAGTTTTTAGGATGCTTTATTCATCGTCAGAATGTAGATAAAGATATAGATATTTATAAAGTTGTCGAAGAAGCACACAGCCATTTTAAAGGGTAGGTGAAATACATGTTAAAAAGTTTATATGTTTCATCATTTGTTATTATTGATAAAATGAAAATTGATTTTCAAGAAGGAATGAGCGTTATTACTGGAGAAACAGGAGCTGGAAAATCTATTGTGATTGATGCTATTGGACAATTATGTGGTAACCGCTCTTCCGCTTCATTTGTCAAAAAAGGATGTTCAGAAGCTGTCATTGAAGGTGTTTTTGATGTGACTGTAACACCTCAACTAGAAGCCATATGTCAGCAATTACATATAGAAGCTGATGACGAGTTTATTATTACAAAAAATATTCAAAGTAATGGTAAGAGTCAAGTTAAAATCAATTATCAATCATCTACTCATAATGCTTTAAAGTTATTAATGCCTTATTTGATTGATATTCATTCTCAATTTGAAACACAAAAACTTTTTGCTCAAAAAAACCATATCCTTTTATTGGATGAATATGCAAAAGATGAGCTACAAGATCTTTTCTTAGATTATCAAACTCAATTTCAACAATATAAAGATATACAACAACATTTGAATCAAACTATTCAAGAAGATATGTCAGATGAACAGCTTGATTTTTTAAAAAGTCAATTAAAAGAAATTGAAGAAGTCAGTTATACAGATGATGAAATAGATCGTTTTGAAGAAGAATTAAAAATATTACAAAATTATGAGAAAATGAATGAAAGTATTCAAAATTTTGAACAACTTATGAATAATGGTCAAGGTGTTTTACCAAAATTAAAAGAGGCTACTTATGCAATTCAATCATTATCTTCTTATCAAGAGTTTGAGGAACCTGTAGAAAGTATACAAAATCTTTATTATAACTTATTAGATATTACAGAAAATATACTGGATACATATCGTTCTTTTCATTTTGATGAATATCGTTTTAATGAACTTCAAGATATTTTATTTAAAGTCAATAGATTAAAAAGAAAATATGGTTTTACAATGCAAAATATTCAGGAATATCATGATGAATTAATACAAAAAATTCAAACTATTGAAAATAGAGAAGAATATATTTTACAGCTTCAAAATAAGCTTCAGCAACAAGAAAAGAAAACAAAAGATATCGCAATGCAAATGCATCATATACGTAAAAAATATGCTAAAAAATTTGAAGCTGATATTCATCAAGAACTCCAAGACTTATATTTAGATAAAGCTATTTTTAAAGTTCAAATAAAAGAATCTCAAATGCTTCAGCCACTAGGATGTACTAATGTACAATTTATGGTTTCTATCAATCAGGGACAAGATTTAAGCCTTTTAAATGAAACAGCAAGTGGGGGAGAAATTTCACGTATAATGTTAGCAATAAAAACAACAATTTTAGAATATAACAGTATTGATACTATTATTTTTGATGAAATTGACACTGGTGTCAGTGGAAAAGTTGCGACGAAAATTGGAGAAAAAATGAAAAAAACAGCTTCCAAAAAACAGGTTATTTGTATTACTCATTTACCTCAAGTTGCAGCTTTGGCAGATTATCATTATTGTATTGAAAAAAAATCAACTGATGATGAAACTATCACTTCTATTCATCTTCTAGATTCTAACCAAAAAATTATAGAAATTGCAAAAATGTTATCTGGTGAAACTATGACTCAAGAAGCTATAGCAAATGCTAAAAAATTATTAGATGCATAAAATAAAGCATATATGCCAAAATAAAATGTAATCAATTTGATTACAAGGAGGTGTATATGCTTTGCTTTTTAAAAAGTTGAGTATATCACTCATCACTGTCGTTTCATTAGTATTCCCATCCTTTCAAGTCTTTGCAGCAGATGTTATTCTAGGTGGTCAATCAATAGGGATCGAGCTTGATTATGAAGGTGTTATGATTACTGGAACTTATGATATTTCTATTGACAATCGTCCTTATAATCCAGCAAGTGATGGCTATCAGTCTGGTGATTTAATTACGCAAGTGAATCAGCAGAATGTAGAATCTATTTCAGAGTTAATGGAATCTGTTAAGGACAGTGTAGAAAAGAATCAAAAAATTATGTTAACCTTAAAACGTCAGAATAAGACCATAAAAAAAGAATTGAAATTTCAAAAAAAAGATGATCAATTTACGACTGGACTTTATGTTCAGGATGGTTTAACTGGCATAGGGACGATGACGTATTATAACCCTGAAACACATCACTTTGGAGCATTAGGACATATGATGTATGATACTTCATTATCAAGTGATACAACGATTAAAAATGGAACAGTTTATAATTCGTATGTAAAAAAAATAAACCCTTCTCAAAATGGAAATCCAGGAGAAAAAATTGCTGAAATCGGTTCTATTGAAATAGGAAGATTGTATGAAAATAATAATTATGGTATTTATGGCCAATATACAAATTTTTCTGATCAACTTCAAACAATTTCAACAGCTTCTATGGATGAGATTGAATTGGGAGAAGCTTATTTTTTAACTGTTCTCAATGGTCACGAAGTCAGTCGTTGTTCAATTCGCATCACTGATTTAAAGAAACAAAACGAACCTGATGTAAAGGGTATAACTTTCGAAATAACAGATGAAGAAGTTCTGTCATTAACAAATGGTATTGTTCAAGGAATGAGTGGTTCACCTATCATTCAAAACAATAAACTCATTGGATGTGTAACACATGTTGACATAAACAATGTTCATCAAGGTTATGGATTATATATTGATTGGATGCTTAAAAACGACAAATAGAAAGAGAATCCTGCTAGATTCTCTTTTTCTTATTTCAACACGATTAGACTTTTTAACAAACTTTATGTCGAAAAAAGCAGTGAAAATTTTGACGAATAGATATAAATTCATTTTTTCACATTTATTTTTTGTATAAAGACTAGGAATATGAATTTGACACATATATAATAAATTTGCTGATGAGAAGAAATCGAAAGGGAAAATTGGAAATTATGAAAACATTTATTGCTATCGAACAACCAGAGTTATTGGAAAATATAAAATATAATTTAGAAAAAACAAATAAAATGACTGTTGTTGGAACGGCACAAAATGGTATTGATTGTTTAAATTTCTTTAATCAAAGAACTTGTGATTTATTAATTATTGATCTGATGTTATCTGAAATTGATGGCATTGGCGTTTTAAAAAAACTAAAAGAAATGAATAAACAATCTTTTCAAAAAGTTATCTGTATTACCCAATTTACAAATCAGACAATTTGCAATATGTTAGAAGAACTTGGTGTCACTTATTGCTTTAAATATCCTTTTGATATTCAACACTTTATTCAATCAACACTATATATTACTGCTTCTGAATTCCAAAAAACAGATTTAATGGATCAGAATGAATCTGAAAAATATAAAAAAGTGAAGATTGAAAATGAAATCACAGAAATTTTACATGAAGTTGGAATACCTGCTCATATTAAAGGTTATATGTACTTAAGAACAGCTATTTTAACAACATATTATAATATTGAAATTCTTGGTCAGGTTACAAAAGTTTTATATCCAGATATAGCAAGAATGTATAATACAACTTCATCTCGTGTAGAAAGAGCTATTAGACATGCTATTGAAGTCGCATGGAACAGGGGAAATACAGATGCTATTGATGATATATTTGGTTACACTGTTTCGGCTGTTAAAGCGAAACCAACAAATTCAGAATTTATTGCAATGATTGCTGATAAATTAAGATTAGCACATAAAACTGATCATGTAAAAAAAGAAAGTCTTTATAATTATAAAAACTATATGTTAAAATAGTTATGAAAGTTGAGGTGATTTCTTTGCAAATTATTTTTCATATTGATTTGAATGCATTTTTTGCAAGTGCTGAAATCTCTCAAAATCCTGATTTAGAAGGAAAACCTATTGTTGTCTGTCGTGAGTCACGTCGCAGCATTATTACAACTGCCTCTTACGAAGCAAGAAAATATGGAATTCATTCAGCAATGCCTTTATTTCAAGCAAAAGAACTATGTCCTCAATTGATTACTGTTCCACCTCATTTTCAACTATATAAAACTCTATCTCAACAATTTTTTGAGCTTATCTCATCTTTTTCAAAAAAACTTGAAGTCGCAAGTATTGATGAGTGCTATGTTGATATGTCAGAATATATTCAACATCAGCATATCCATCCATATCAGGCCGCTAAAGACATTCAAAATCATGTTTTTAAAACTTTAAAATTACAATGTTCTATTGGTGTTGCGCCTAATAAATTTCTTGCTAAAATGGCTAGTGATATGAAAAAACCAATGGGGATAACCATGATTACAAATCGTAATTTTAAAGAAAAACTTTGGCATTTACCTGTAGGGGATATGCATGGAATTGGGAAAAAGACTGTTCCAAAATTACAGCAAATGGGAATTTATACTATTGGTGATTTGGCAAAATATGAAAACTATGAAAAAATAAGAACTATTTTTCAAAAGAATACATTTATTGTTTATCAAAGAGCTAATGGCAAAGATTTCTCTAAAATCAATTATGAGAAGAATGAGTTAAAATCAGTTGGAAATTCAACGACTTTTGAAAATGATAGTCATGATGAAGAATTCATTAAATCTGTTTTTCATTCTTTATCACAGGAAGTTTCAAATCGTGCCAAAAAAAGAGATCTTGTATCTAATTCTATTTCTATTACACTTAAATATACACGAGAAAAATCAAAAACAAAACAAACTATTATTGATCAATATACAAATGATTTTGATATCATTTATGCGACAGCTTTATTATTGTTTGAAAGTATTTATAATGGTGAAAATTTACGTCTTGTTGGTGTCAGTTTAAATAATGTTGTTCATGTTCAAGATTTAAATATACAGTTATCTTTATTTGGTAAACAAGGGAATCATCTATCTCATCATTCTCAAACCGATCAGTTTATTCATCAATTTAATGAACACTTTCCTGATATGAAAGTTATGAAAGCATCCTCACTTATTGAAGATGATGAAATTCAAAAAAAGTATCTCAAAAATAATGAATAATTTTAAAGAACGCTCATATGCTTTACAGAGGTGATAACATGAGTGTTTTTTTACAGCGTTTTATTCAAAATAAAAAATATATACTTATTGCAATTGGGGTTACTGGATTAATAGGTTTTTTATTTGGTTTTTATCAGTATACGCATACACAGGAACCTATACAAAAGTTTTTCCATTATTTATTTTATTTAAATATTGAAAGTTATACAAATCATTACCAATTATATATTATTCAAAGTGGATTATTGCTTTTTATTTGTACATATTTAAGTACGAGTTATGTAGGACAATTAGGTTTGTTATTTATAACTTTTTTAAAAGGATTACAAATATCATTTTCTCTACAATATGTTTTATCTGTTGTTCAAATGAATGTAATTATGGTTATTTTAATGTTATGTGAAATTCTTTTTGAAATCATCATAGTTTCAATTATTGTTTATATTGGCCTATATATATCTAGTTATGTGACATTAGTTAATTTTTATATCGAACAGAATTTTAATATCAAAAGTATTTTAAATTATCGACTTAATTTTATTATTGCCTCATTGATTGTACTCACATGTTCATTAGCTTTTCGATTATATATTGTTCCTTTATTTTAGAAGTGACTTTAGTAGTTTTTTTTGATAAAAATTGTTATAATAGCAATGGTGATGTATTTTGAAATGTAAAGATGCTATGTTGGAATATCGAGAGTATATGATTGTTGAAAAAAATTATAGTCAGCATACTGTTCATGCATACCAAAGAGATATTAAACATTTTTTGGATTATGTTTTTAAGATATATGAAATTCAATATATCGAGGATGTAAACAAGGATCATGTATATTCATACTTAAAAACAATGCGTCAAAAATTAAGTGATGCAACTATTGATCGTCATATGATATCTTTAAGACAGTTTTATCAATTTCTCATTAAAGAAAAAATTGTTTCTCAAAATATAATGAGTTCTTTTGAAATGCCAAAGCGTAAAAAATATCTGCCACAGGTTTTAAGTGAAGAAGAAATGTTTCAATTATTAAATTCTATTGTTGTAAAAGATGCCAATTCATCACGAAATCGTTGTATGGTAGAAGTTTTATATGGATGTGGTTTGCGTGTGAGTGAAATGTGTTCATTAACTTTGCAAAGTGTGAATATTCAAAAAGGATTTGTTAGATGTGTTGGAAAAGGAAATAAAGAAAGAATTATTCCAATGAATAAAAGTTGTGGACTTCTACTCAAAGAATATATTGAAAAGTACCGTGATGAACTTTGCAAAAAAGGAACAACACCTTATCTTTTTTTAACTCAAAATGGAAAAGTAATGACGAGAGATGATTTTTATCATATTCTTGAACATTTAGTGAAAAATAGTGGTTTAATGAAACACATAAGTCCTCATACTTTACGCCATACTTTTGCGACACATTTATTAGAACATGATGCTGATTTACGTTCAATTCAGGAAATGCTAGGGCATAGTGATATTTCAACAACAACTATCTATACACATGTATCACAAAATAAAGCAATTGAGGATTATCGTCAATTACATCCTAGAATGCAAGAAAGGAACAAGAAAAATGGAAAAATATAAACGTGTATTTTTAATAGTGTTAGATTCATTAGGTATAGGAGATGCACATGATGCTGCACAATTTGATGATGTTGGCGCAAATACTTTAGGTCATATCTGCGAAAAAGTAGGGGGGCTAGATGTTCCTTGTTTAGAAGGAATGGGCTTAGGAAATCTTGGTCAATTTCAAGGTATTCATGCTTTAAAAAATCAATTAGCTTATACTGCGAGACTTGAAGAAGTTTCCAATGGTAAAGATACAATGACTGGACATTGGGAAATGATGGGATTACATATTACCAAACCTTTTAAAACATTCACTGAAACAGGATTTCCAAAAGAATTCATTGATCTATTTGAAGAAAAAACAGGTCGTAAATGTGTTGGAAATTATGCTGAAAGTGGCACAAAAATACTTGATGACTGGGGTGAACATCAGATAAAAACTGGTGATTGGATTGTTTATACATCAGCAGATTCAGTATTTCAAATTGCTGCTAATGAAGAAATTATACCTCTTGAAGAATTATATAAAGCGTGTGAAATTGCTAGAGAAATTGCAATGGATGACAGATGGAAAGTTGGACGCATCATTGCCAGACCATTTGTTGGTAAAAAGAAAGGTGAATTCGTAAGAACAGCTAATCGTCATGATTTAGCGCTAAAACCATTTGGTAAAACTGTTTTAGATAGTCTTAAAGAAAATCAGGTTGAAGTCATTGGAATTGGTAAAATACCAGATATATTTGTTGATCAAGGTATTACACGTAAAGTTAAAACTGTTTCTAATCATGATGGTATGGAAAAAACAATAGAAATTGCGAAAGAAGATTTTCGTGGATTAGCTTTCTTAAATTTAGTAGATTTTGATGCTGTTTATGGACATCGAAGAAATCCTGAAGGATATGGACAAGCCATTGTTGAATTTGATCATCAGTTAGAAGAATTATTATATTGTTTAAATAGTGATGATTTGTTAATGATTACTGCTGATCATGGAAATGATCCAACATACAAAGGAACAGATCATACACGCGAAAATGTTCCACTTATCATTTATAGCAAGTCTTTACAAATGCCTAAACATTTAGGACTGTTAAAAAGCTATGCAGTCATTGGAGCGACCATTGCAGATAATTTTGATGTTGAAAATCCTGGTATAGGATCATCTATATTAAATCAAATCATCTAGGAGAAATCTATTATGAATTCACAGGACACTAGACATGGCATTATGATAACTTTAGGAGGTACTCTTATTGGTGCTTTGTTATATATTTTTGCTTTGTCTTTAGATAATCATTTTGTCATTATAACAAATTATATCATCGCAATGATATTGTATACTTGTTCTTTTTTAGCTGCATTTCAACAGTATAAAAAAATGTCTTCTCATCTCATGATATATATTCTTATATTGATTATCATAGTTTTGGCTATAAGTACATATTCTTTTGTTTCAATATTCTTATAAAATTCACATAATATATATTATACGAAGTTGTATATACTTTTAAAAAGTCTTATTACTGATTTATAAGACTTTTTATTATGTTTAAATATGACTCCCCTGCATCCCTGCATATTTATGAGCAAATTCCCATTTATCTTTATTTATATTGACATAGATATTCTATATCTAAATAATACATTGATTTTTTGGATTTTTCTTCATAAAATTTTTACAAAATCAATCATAATAAATGGAATTATTAAATCCGTTTACAATTTAGCTTATATCTATTATAACACGATATATTTGTTTTCCATTGTTTTTGTATTATTGATAATTGAAAATCAGTATTTTTTATAAAAAAAGAAGCATTTTAGCTTCTTCATTAGTACACTTCATTAATATATTTATTAGATTCCATTCTATCTTTTTGAAGCGTATTGCTCATCATTGTAATGATATATTTACTTTCACAGTTTAAATTTACAGTCATATCACATTCAAGAATTAACTTTTTAGAAGATTTCTTAAAATATGACAACATTTGTAAAAGATTATTTTGATTGAAATAGATGGCTTCACTTATATAAATACTTTCATCATCTTCATGATATATAAAATAGCCTAAATCTTCAAATATAAAGATTCGATCATTGAAACTTTCACATCTTTTTCTTAAAAGTTGCCAGTATTCATGACTACGAATACGATATTCATCAAAATGACTAACAAATTGATGATAATATTTTTCTAACAAATCATATTGCTGACTTATTTTCAAATCAGAATAATTTTCCAACATATTTTTATCAATCTCAATAACCTGATGATAATGTGATGCATGAAATCCAAAAGGTCGATAAATTTCAGGATGATAAGCTTGCAGATAAATCGTTTTATTTGTGTATTTACTCAAAACAAAATATAGAAGTTGCTTCATTAAGCCTTGTTTTTGAAAATATGGATGTGTACACACACCTAATATAAAATAACATTCTTCTGGCTTCTTATTTTTCATAATAGACATTGGAACGATTTGTAAAGCAGATAAAATACGATTATCATTTTTAAGTACAAAAGTATTTTCTTTATGATAAAGCTCTTGAAAATAATAGTTTGTTGATTCTTCTGTTTCATCTTCGAAACATTGTAGCCATAGTTTTTTAATATCTTCTAAATCATGATCATTCGCTTTTTCAATTATTGTCTGATTTTCATAAATACGATATTTATGAATCATCTTAACAGGGTGTAATGATTGCTTTGATCGTCTTAAATTTTCTAGACCCATATCTTCTTCCCTATTTACCCATTTTTCATTTTGAAAATGATGTTCTAATAGTTCTTTTAATATAGCAGGATATAATCCTCTAATATCTTTATTTGCTTTTTCAACGTGTATTTGAATAGTAGAATGATTAAGTTTTGAAGCAATAATAAAAGCTTCTAATTGGTTATGGATAAAAATTCCTCCAATATGAAATGGTAAAAGATGCTTTGAGGAAAGCAATGACATGATTCCTCTAACTTCACTTGTCATTGATTCACTTAAATTATCCTTTTCCCCTTCCCATCTATTTAGACATGTAAAAATGATATCGAAATCTTTGACTATATCCAAATCACGATATTCATAATCAGGATAAGCTTTAAGAAAAGCATTGTAATGATTACGTCTTTTTTGCATTTTCTTACCAGCTAAAGTTTGAAGCATATCTTTATCATAGATATAATCATCATTAAATGGTGTCCTTTCAAAAAGGAATTGATGCGAATAATCATTTTTTTGAAGTGTTGAAACAAAACTTTCAATAGCACAATCAATCATAAAAGGAAAACCATGTTGATGGCTATATTTAATCATGTAATCCAAAGCTTCCTGATAAAATTCTGGTGTCGTAAAAGGCATGGCCCAAAAATAAATGTTTTTATAATGATGCAGCATAATAAGAAAGTTATCATGTATTTCATATTGTATATGATATTCATGATTCCACATCATCATTGTGACAAAATTGGAGTTATATCCTTCATAATTGGCTTTTTCTAAATACGGTTGAATAATTGCATAATCTTCTAATTTTAATTGTTTCATGATTGTTGAGAAAGCAGCATATGAATAAACTGTTTTGCTGTTCTTCCTGAAAAACCTCCATTTCTTATTTCCCACTGTAATGCTAATTCATGTAGTTGTTCAGTTGGCATTGTTAAATGATAAGTCTTAGCTAATGCATCAATAATATCTAAATAATGTTGTTTATCTGGATGAATATACATGATTTGAACACCAAATCGAGATACTAAAGATAATTTTTCCTGCATAGCATCGTTATTATTAATTTCCTGATCATGATTACGATCATTCCATGTTTCTTTGATTAAATGTCTACGATTACTTGTTGCATAAATCAAAATATTATCAGGTTTCTTTTCAAGACCACCTTCAATAACGGCTTTTAAATATTTATATTCAACTTCAAATTCTTCAAAAGACAAATCATCCATAAAAATGATAAAACGATAATTTCTATTTTGTAATTCATTAATAATTTGAGGCAATGATATAAATTGATGTTTATAGACTTCAACCATTCTTAAACCTTGTTTATAATAACGATTCAATAAAGCCTTAATACTACTTGACTTTCCTGTCCCACTATCGCCATAAAGTAAAACATTGTTGGCTTTTTGACCATTTAAAAATGCTTCAGTATTTGCTATTAAGCGTTCTTTTTGACTTTCATAACCAATTAATTGTTCAAGTGTATTATTGCCAATATGATCAATTGGTATAATTTGATTATTCAAATATCGAAAGGCTTTATTTAATCCATATTTTCCAACACCATACTGATAATAATGATTATATAATATTTGATAAAACTCTTCCACTGATGTGCTTTGAGAAAGCTGAGTTTGTAAGTTTGTTAATACATCAAAAATTTCTTGATTGATAATCGTAGAACTGTTTTGAAAGTCAAAAAATAAATCTTTATATAAAGAATCAAGATAAGAAAAATCATAATGATAAAGATTGTAAATGATTTCAAAATCATGACAAACTACTTTTTTTAAAGAAACAGAAATGTCTTTTTTTCTTTCTAATGCCAATGTGAATGTATTTTCATGATAAGCTAATAAATGCGTTAATAGACTTTGGAATAATTGTCCATGTAATTCATATTTTTCAGCTAAAACAAGAAGGCTAGCAATAAATTCTGATTCATCAATAGATGCATCATCATCCATAAAAGATAAACATTTTAAAACAACATCATCCTGAGATATATTTTTATAGACTATAAGCTGATCGTTAATCATAAATTAAACTCCTTTCTGTAAAAAAAGACGATAAAATCGTCTTTTTGTTAATTTTTAAAACTGTGGATAGGAGCAGGAATACGTCCACCTCTATCAATAAATTCATCACATGAGAATGGATTGACAGGCATGATAGGTGCATATCCCAATAAACCACCAAATTCTACTTTTTCACCAACATCTTTACCTATAACAGGAATAATACGTACTGCAGTTGTTTTTTGATTAATCATACCAATAGCCATTTCATCTGCAATAATTCCAGAAATTGTTTTTGCTGATGTTTTCCCTGGAATCGCAATCATATCTAAACCAACTGAACATACGCATGTCATAGCCTCTAATTTTTCCAATGTTAAGGCACCAGCTTCAACAGCATCAATCATACCTTGATCTTCACTGACAGGGATAAACGCTCCAGAAAGTCCACCAACATATGAAGATGCCATAACACCACCTTTTTTAACCTGATCATTTAAAATAGCTAGAGCAGCTGTTGTTCCAGGAGCCCCTACTCTTTCTAAGCCCATTTCTGTTAAACAGTCGGCAATACTATCACCAACTGCCGGTGTTGGGGCTAATGATAAATCAATAATTCCAAAAGGAATATTTAAAGCTGCAGAAGCTTCTCTAGCGACTAATTGTCCAACACGTGTAATTTTAAAAGCAGTTTTTTTAACAATTTCGCATAATTCTCCAAAATCTTTTCCTTTAGCTGTTTGAATTGCTTTTCTTACAACACCAGGACCACTGACACCCACATTAATAATAGCATCAGCTTCACTGATTCCATGAAAAGCTCCTGCCATAAAAGGATTATCATCAGGTGCATTACAAAAAACAACAAATTTTGCACACCCAATAGAATCTTGTTCTTTTGTTAATTCAGCAGTTTCTTTGATGATTTCCCCTATTAATTTAACTGCATCCATATTAATTCCCGTTTTTGTAGATCCTACGTTTACTGAACTACATACCAATTCAGTTTCTTTCATAGCTTGAGGAATAGATTGAATTAATAATTTTTCAGCAGGTGTCATTCCTTTAGAAACAATCGCACTGTAACCACCGATAAAATTCACACCAACTTTTTTAGCACAACGATCTAAAGTCTTAGCGATTTTGACAAAATCATCTGTTGATTGACATACAGATGCACCAATAAGACCAATTGGAGTTACAGAAATTCTTTTATTAACAATAGGAATCCCATATTTTTTTTCAATATTTTCTCCAGTTTCAACTAAATGTTCAGCAACACTTGTAATTTTATGATAAATATTTTGACATAAAGTATCTATATTAGCATCAATACAATCAAGTAAACTAATCCCAATTGTAATAGTGCGGACATCTAAGTTTTCCTGTTCAATCATCTTATTTGTTTCATTAACTTCAAATAAATTTATCATGATTTTCCTCCTTAGATTCTATGCATTTTATTAAAAATATCTTCATGCTGTAATTTAATATAAACGCCTATATGATTTCCTAAATCTTCTAATTGATCACAAACGTCTGAAAATGATTCTTTTGCTAAAGACATATCAACAATCATCATCATATTAAAGTACCCATCTAATATTGTTTGAGAAATATCTAAAATATTAATATTTGCTTTAGATAAAAATTGACATACATGAGCAATAATGCCAACCTGATCTCTACCTACAACTGTTATAATTGCTTTTTCCATTTTTCTTCCTCCTGATTTTTAAACATTATAACAAACAATATGTAAAAAGAAAAGAAAAAAAGGAGCATAGCTCCTTTAAGAAATTATTTTAATAAAGATAAAGCTTTTTCGAATACGGCTTTACCGTTCATTGTTCCATAATCTCTCATATCAATGACATCTACAGGGATAGGTCCAGCTTTTCTACCGGCAGCTAATTTTTCAATAGCAGCTTTTTGGAATCTAACTTGTGGGCCAAGCAAGATGCAATCAACTTCTTCTAATACTCTAGGTGCATCAGAGAATGGTAATGCAAAGATTTTGCATTCAACACCAGCATCTTTAGCAGCAGCTTCCATTTTAGTAACTAATAAACTTGTAGACATTCCTGCAGAACATACTAATAAAATAGTTTTCATATTTCTTACTCCCTTTCTTATTATTACAATATATATTGTAACAATTTTTACCTGAATTGTAAACACTTACGGATAAAAATTTTCTATTTGAGAAAATCGGTTGATTCTATCAATATAATTATGAATTTATAATTGAAATATGATAGAATAATATAAGAAAAGAGTTGATTGAAATGAAATTATTAGTTGTCAGCGATAGTCATCTTTACGAAAATTATTTACAGCGTGTGGTAACTCACTATCGTTTTCATGTTGATTATATGATTCATTGTGGTGATTCATCTTTACCTGTTGATGATCCATATATACAATTATTTGATATTGTTGTTAAGGGAAACCATGATGATGCACCCTTCCCTATCTATAAAACATTTCAACATATCTGTGTTACACATGGACAATATTATGGAGTTTATTATGGATATGATCAATTAATACAGCTTTGTCAAAAAGAAAATTGTTATCTTTGTTTACATGGTCATACACATGTTCCAACGGTCCAAAAACATCAAAACATTCTTTTTGTTAATCCAGGAAGTTTGATGATGAATCGAGGAAGTTATGGATATGGAACATATGCTCTTATTGATATTCGTGATAACAATGATATCCAAGTTGAATTTCATCATTGTCAAACAGATGAGATTTGTAATCAGGATATATTAGATGAAGGACTTGAATTATTAGAAGAATTTAAAACACTGTTAAAATAAAAAAGAAATTAGCTTCTGTAACTAATTTCTTTTTTATTGGTTGTTTTTATTTTTTTCTTCAACTCTTTTACGTTTATATTCAATAATAAACATAACTTCTTTTAAATCATCATCTGGCAATTCTGTTAATAGACGTGCAATATTTGCAATATTATAATAATCGTATTTTTTACCACTCATAATTTCTTCAACACTACGTCCATAAAGATGTGAAAGAATTTTTAATTCACTAACTGTCACATCTCTTTTACCATTTTCAATATCTGAAATAGCAGAATGTGGAACATTAAGATGAGAAGCAACTTCTTTTTGAGTAAGGTGTTTAAAATTACGATAAACCTTCAGTCTTTTAGCTAAATCCATATCTATTGCCATAAGGTCACCTCCATAATAATATTATATCATGAATGAAAAACAATCGCAATTTAGAATATGAAAAAACTTTTTTTGTGAAAGACATAAATATTGATGATTCAACATTATTCTTTGAAATATCCTGAAGTTACTTTTATTTTCTGTCGAATATGGCTCTTTTGTTGGTTATAGATCATCTGCATAAAATCATCCATCACCATTTGAACTTGTTGTTGATCTTCGTTAGTGAACGCAATAAGGAATCCACCAACTGGTAATTGTTTAAATTGATCATAAAAAAGTGTATGTGCATTTAATAAGTGCATGCGACATTTATTATCAACCATTATGTCAAATTTCTCATTTTTTCGATCTCTCAAGGCAAAATGACCTTGTTTACACATTTGACAATGCTTATTTTGATATCCAAAATAATATTGAGTAATTGGACAATATTCGCTAATCATATTTGTTGTTTTACCAAAGATTTGAACAAGACAATGTGTTAAATCAACTTGCAAATGTTTAATTTCAATTGTTGACATTTCTAAAGAAACCAAATATGGTTGATGATAATGATGTGCAGCATACGAATTATAAATATTTAAGCCCTGACCCACAACCAGTTTTTTATCTTGGAAAGCCATATATGCACCATAATCATTTACCAATATTGTATCTATTTGCGAATAAATCTGTGATGATAATACATCTTCAATATCATTATCTTTCATAACAGGAGATGTCATCATAATCATTTTCTTTTGATGTTTTTGACAAATTTCATAAGCTTTTTCTATCCTTTCCTGATAAGGATAAATAATTGTATCAAAAGGATATTGAATGACTGTTTTTAATTGTTCTATGGAATGAACAAGAATATAAAATTGAGGTGCTTGAGAAGTGCTTTTTTGGCTATATATAGACATTTTTTGTCGACTATGATGATGTATTTTTTGATGAGATAATTTTTCAATCAACATATCTGTTGCATGTCTACGCATCTCATTAATATCTCTAATAGGCATTGAAATCCCTTCATCTATGTTTATCTGTATATGCTCTGCTATAAATGGTGTAGATCCCAGTTTTGATAACTGCTGGTTGATTCTCTGTTTTTCAAGAGGCGTATTATGAGCTAATTGAACTTCCTGTTGTGATTCAACTGTTACTTTTAAATTTTCTTTCTTAAGAATAAGTCTTGCTTTTTGATAAATACGGGCTTCAAATTCCATAGATATTGAGACTTTTCGTGGTGATTTTTGATATGTCTGTTGCATTTTTTCAACAACATTTGTATCAAGTGTTTTTCTAACCAATCCTCGATCAACATAATAATCAAATTCTATTTCAATCACATCATTTGAATAAGCTTTATTCACTAATTTTTTTTGATGATAGATTTTATTGACTGGTCTTCCTTTATCAATATTTTCAAAAACAATGCTATCACCTTGCATGAGTGTATCTTTTAAACGAATCCCCACTCTTTTTTGTTTTTTATGATAATACAAAACTTCACCAATAATACTACCCCTATGTCCAGAATAGTCACCATCTACAAGATGAGTATCATGTTTTAAATAACCTAAAGTATAATTGCGATTAAACATCGCCTTCATATCATGAATAAGGGGCTGTAAATCAATTTTTTTATGTTCATAAAAGGCATCAATTGCTTGGCGATATGCACGTGTAACGCTGGCAACATATTCTGGCCTTTTCATACGTCCTTCTATTTTCAATGAAGAAACACCTGCTTCAATAAGAGCACCAACATGTTCTATTGTCATCATATCCTTTGGTGATAGAATAAAAGGATATTTTTCAGGTAAAACTTGATCATCCTTTAATAATTGATATGGCAAACGACATGGTTGGGCGCACTGACCCCTATTTCCACTTCTTTTTCCAATCATACTGCTCATTAAACATTGTCCAGAATAGCACACGCACATAGCTCCATGAACAAAAACTTCAATCTCTATAGATGTATTTTGGCAAATAGATTGAATATCTTCTAATGTATTTTCACGTGCTAATACAACACGTGATGCACCACATTTTTCAAAGTAATTGACACCATAGTGATTCATAATAGAAGATTGTGTACTCATATGAATTTCAAAATCAGGATATAAAGTTCTGACAATATCAAATAATCCAACGTCTTGGATAATCAGGGCATCTACTTGAAATTCATATAATTTATCCAAATATGAAATCAAAGCATCTATCTCTGCATCTTTAAATAACGTATTTACAGTAACATAGATTTTGACATCATATAAATGAGCGTATTGTATTGCCCATTGTAGTTGTTCATCATCAAAATTTTTTGCAAAAGCACGTGCACTAAATAAAGTTCCACCTAAATATATAGCATCCGCACCATTTTGTACTGCAGCAATTAAAGATTCTTTGTCGCCAGCAGGAGCCAATAATTCAATTTTTTTCATAGAGATCCTCCTTATATAAAAAAGCAATAACAAGTGTTATTGCGATAATATAGAAATAAGATGATAACACATTTTTGCAGAAGCTTGGCTAGCTTGTTTTAAATATTCATCAAATTGCACATGATTTTCACCTTTTTGATAGATATCACTTAGAGATCTTGTGATAATAAATGGAACTTGAAAAACATGACAAACCTGTGCAATAGATGCAGCTTCCATTTCAGCACATATTGCATCAGGAAAATTCTTTTTAATCTGACTAACCTGATCATCACGACAAATAAATTGATCTCCTGAAACAATAAGCCCCATATGATACGACAGATGAAGATCTTTTAAAATATTTTCAACCAGTTTTAAAGCTTTTTTGTCTGGTTCAAAGATACGTGGCATACCAGGCACTTCACCAAGTTCACGTTGAAAAGCAGTTACATCAACATCATGATGGAGAACCCCTGTTGAAATAACAACATCACCAACATTTTGTGATAAAGAAAGTCCACCAGCAGAACCTACATTAATAAGAAAATCAATATCATAATTTGTTAATAACAAAGTGGTTGAAATAGCTGCATTCACTTTTCCGATACCACCTTGTACAACTACAACTTTTGTATTCGCTATTGTACCTTCATAAAAAGTATATTCATGAATTGTCTGCATAGAAGTTATATCCATATACTTTTTTATTTCAGCAACTTCTTCTTCCATAGCTCCAACAACTGCTATCATATGGTTTCCTCCTTTTGACATACAAATATAATTCTTTCACAATCATCATGATATTCATGAAAATCACTATAATAATCAACTTGCGAAAAACCAGCTTCCTTTAACCAGTATAAATATTGATTTACCGAATAAGTCTTTTGATAATGATCTTCATCAACTATTTCAGATTCTTCTTTATCTTCAATATAAACATGATGATGCACATATCCATCATCTATTTTATCAACACGCCATTCAAAAACAAACTCTTCATCTTCTTCTTTTTCTGAATATTGATCTAAAATAACATTCATTTTGTATAAACTATCAATATCAAAAATAAAAGTACCTTCAGCTTTTAATGAACGAAATACATTTTGAAAAGTCTGCATAATCTGATGTGGTTCAAGTAAATAATTGATAGAATCACACAAACATAAGATAAGATCAACTGGTCGTGAAATTTCAAAGTCGCACATATCAACTCTTTGTAAAATAAGATTTACTTGATTAGCAATAGCCTTCTGTTTTGCAACTTCTAACATATCAGTAGAAATGTCAGAAGCATATACAGTTTTATGATCTTTAGCTAAACGAATAGCAATTTCACCTGTTCCACATCCCAATTCAAAAACTTCTTCAAATTGACAATGTTCCAATATAAATTGATAGTAATCTTCATAAAATTGTTCATCCATTAAGCTATCATAATAGTAAGCAAAGTTTTCATAACTCATTTGGCCAACATTCCTTCAATGTTGATACGAGGCATATCTCCCCATAATTTTTCCAAATTATAACTTTCTCTTTCAGCTGCTTCAAAAATATGACAAACAATATCTCCTAAATCTATAAGAATCCATTTAGAATTTCTTAATCCTTCAATACTTTTGACTTCATAATGATTCTTAGCACATTCATCTTGAATATTATCAGTAATTGCCTGCATTAATCTTTCATTGCTAGCTGTACATAAAACAAAAGTATCAAACATTGGACTTACATCACGCATATCAATAGCAGTAATGTTAGTAGCAAGTTTGTCATCCATAGCCTTTACAACACATTCTAATTTTGTCATTATTTTTCTCCTTTTACAACGAAATAATCATAAATTTCATAAAAACAATCATCAATTTCTCTATTTTTCTTTTTTGAAAATTCATAAAAATCTATCAATGAATCTCTAAATCCTGCATTTATATCTTTTTTACATAATTCAATCTGCTTTGATGAATCATAACCTCTTAATGGGTCTAATTTATCTGCAACATATAGACATTTTCCAATCAATGAAATATCAACAGAAGCAGTTGTATGGTCTTCAATAGCCTTTAAAATAATAGGATCTTCTATTAAAAACTCATGTTCACTTACATATCTTGATAACCATTGATGCCATATAGGATATGGTTTAGAGATATATTCTGGAAAATAATTTTGCATAATAACAGTTGCTTCTTTTTGATCCATTTCTTTAGCAACATCATGCATAATCCCTGCAATATATGCCTGTTTTTCATTCAAATGATTTGCTTTAGCAATCTTTTTAGCCAATTGAGCAACACTACATGTATGTTTCCAACGTTTTTCTTTCATACGTGAAGCAACCATTGTTTCTAAGTATAATCCCTGGCTTGAAATATAACGCAATACATGGGAATCTAACATTTCAATATGCCCCTGTCGAACATCACTGCTTGATGCATAGACAGGACGATTATTTAAAACAAGAAAATGATATTGATTTAAAACATCCGATAATGGCTCATATCCTCCACGCTGAAAAGCAACTAACTGTACTAAGTTAGAAATTTTTTTAGCTTTTTTCCATTTATCAAAAGCATTTGCCTGATCCATACCCATAATATAATAATATTTGTTATTGGGATGTTTTTCAATGATCTTTTCAAGAGTATGAATAGTATAATTTTTTTGATTTTGATCATCATCAAGTTCAATTGTATTCACTGTGAGTTTATCATTGCCCTGAATAGCCAAATGAATCATATGTAAACGCTCTTTAGCATTGGCACAACTTTGATTTTTCCATGGATTATGTCGTGTAGGAATAAATTGCACTTCGTCTAATTGAAGCTGTTCAATTGCACACATGGCAATTTCTACATGTGCTTTATGAATAGGGTCAAAGCTTCCGCCAAATAATCCTATTTTTTTCATGGTAAGCGATAAATTCCTTGAGAACTATGACGATAAAAAACAATCGTACGACCAATAATTTGAACAACTTCAGCTTTTGTATGCATACTTAATTCAACAGCTACACTATTCACATCATCAGGACAACTTTCTAATATCTTCACTTTAATTAATTCCTGAGCTTCTAAAGCATCATCAATACCTTTAATCTGATTAGCAGAAACACCCTCTTTACCAACCTGAAAAATAGCTTTTAAATGATGTGCTTCACTTCTTAAATATCTTTTTTGTTTACCTGTTAACATAATTGTTTCCTTTCTTTTATATAATTGCTTCTCTAATCATAACTGAAATTTGAGGTGGAACATGAACTTTAACTTTTCCACCATGAGATGAAATGGTTATAAACCCTAATCCTGAAATAACAATATCACATTTTCCGGGTTTTAAGGTAAAATCATATGTTTTCATTTTTTCAATTGAATCCATACCATTTAATTCAAATGAAAAAGTTTTATGGCGATTATACAATGCATCAGCATTGCTTGTTTTTGTACGATGAATTTTAAGTTGTCTAGAAAAATAAGTAATAAAACTTGCCTGATCACCACTGATATAATCAATTCTTCCTAATCCATCAAAATAAATAGTCTGTTTTTCCTGTAACTGAAAACCAATAGGTCTCAATTCACTTTGAGGAATAATCTTTTTTAAATCCTGAGGATCAATAAAATGAGTCATTTGATGATCATTAATAATTCCTGGTGTATCATATAAATATGAATGATTATCTAATGGAATTTCAATAAAATCAAGTGTTGTCCCAGGGAATTCTGAAACAGTAATTAAATTCTGTTCTTCAACTTGAGCATAATGTTTTAATAAGGCATTGATAAAAGTAGATTTTCCAACATTTGTTACACCTACAACATAGACATCCCTTTGTTTACGATATGACATAATAGCATCATAAATCGAATCCATATTCATATTTTTCTTACCACTTGTCACAATCACATCTACCGGTTTTATTCCTTCTTGTTTTAATTGTCTTCTCACCCAATGTTCTAACTTACGTTCTTTTACTGATTTAGGTAAAAGATCACGCTTATTAGCTAAAACCAGGACATCATTAAAACCAATATGACGTAATAACCCAGGAATCATGCTTCCCTGAAAATCAAATAAATCAATCATATACACAACTAAACAATCTTTTTCACCAATATGATCCAATAAATTTAAAAAATCATCTTTTGTGAGATTTGTTGTCTGCAATTTATGATAATTTTTTAATTGAAAACAACGCTGACATAAGATATGCTCTCTTTGAGTTGCATTTTTAGGAACATAACCAATATGCTTTTCATTATGACTTTGAATGATAGCACCACAACCATAACATTTTTTTACTTCTTCCATATATACCTTCCTTCTCGCTTATTGTATACTATTTCTTATTTAATGAAAAGAGATAAACATAAACATCGACAAATTTCATATAATATTTTGAGGTGACTTATGTTTACAACAATTATTGCATTATTACAACAATTTTTATTTGTTTCGTTTATTAAAACGCAAGCATTTAAACCCCAATTAACACCACAACAAGAAAATGAGTTATTAGAAAAATATTTTCAAGGTGATCAGAATGCTAGAAATGCGCTAATTGAACATAACTTAAGACTAGTTGCACATATCGCTAAAAAATATGAAAGTTCTAAAGATTTACAAGAAGATCTGATTAGTATTGGTACAATTGGCCTTATCAAAGCAGTAGATAGTTATAATGCTGATAAATCAACAAAACTAGGAACATATGCTGCTAAATGTATAGAAAATGAGATTTTAATGCATCTGCGTCATCATAAAAAGACAGCTCTTGATGTTTCATTAAATGAAGTATTAGGTGTTGATAAAGATGGCGGAGAAATGACTTTACTTGACATTATCCCTGCCAAAGATAAAGATATTGTTGAACAGATTCAAACCAATGATCAGATTCAAAAATTACAAGAATATTTTACATTACTGACACCTCGTGAACAAGAAATACTCATTTATCGCTATGGGCTTAATCATCATCGTATATATACCCAAAAAGAAATCGCTCAGCAAATGAATATTTCTCGTTCTTATGTTTCACGTTTAGAAAAACGTGCTTTAATTAAGCTTCTTAAAGCATATATTCATTCTTCATAAATTAGAAATCATCATTAAATAAGTCATCAAATGAAATAGGTTCAAAATGTTTATCTTGTTGTTGTGGTTCTAAAGGTTGACTCTTTTCAACCTTTTTTACATTTTGAGTTGTAGATAAATCTTGAGTTTCTGTAACATTCTGATATAAATCTGTAGATAATACCCCTTGATAATAAATATATGTAATATTTTCGTTCTTTAAAGATTGAATGATACTTGGTTTTTGTGAGATTTGAGATAATGAATAATCCTTAATAGCAACCGTTTCTTTATGTTCTTGTGTTTCGATAATGAGTGTATCTTGAACATCTAAAACATAAGCTGATAAAGCATGAATTGGATTTGTCTTTGGTGATTTAAAAATTAATGTTCCTTTGGTTGAGCGATTGCAGCTTGGTATATCAGAAATTCGCATACGCTTAATTCCTGGCTGATCACTAATAAGAACATAAGAATAAGAATGCAGTGGATCAAATGTATTCATAGCAACTAATGAATCATTTTTCAAATTGATTCCTTTGATTCCACCTGCTTTTAATCCTAAAATAGAAATTTCCTGTTCACTATAAAGCGATACATATCCTAAAGATGATGTTAAAACAATAGCTTGATGATCATCTGTTAATGAAACTTGTAATAATTGATCATCTTGTTTTAAATTCATACATTTGATTGGTTTGCTGTATCTTGTGACTTCAAAATCCTGAAGAGAGACACGTTTCATTTGTCCTAAACGTGTTGCTAATAAAACATATAATGGTCTTTGGAATGATTTGACAAGAATAGATCCAATCATTTTTTCTTCTGGTGATACTTTTATCAGATAGCTGATATGTTTTCCAAGTTCTTTCCATTTAAATTCTTCTAATTTATGCAATGGAATAAATAAATAGTTTCCTTTATCAGTAAAGACAAGCAATTTATCCAAAGTACTAGCAAAATGCAAATCTAATAAAACATCATCATCTTTCTTTCCAAACGCAATATTTTCACTTGCTTTATATGATCTTTGAGATATTCTTTTCACGTAACCATCACGAGTAATAGATACATAGATGTCTTCAGGAAGAATCATAGCTTCTTCATCAATAACAATTTCTTGAACTTCATCTTTAATCTCTGTTAAACGTGGACTTGGATATTGCTTTTTAATTTGTTTTAATTCATCTATAATGACTTTTCTTAATACTTTATCACTTGCTAGAATATTGTTTAATGTTTGAATTAAGACCTCTAAATCAGATTTTTCTTTTTCTAATGAAACAATATCCGTATTTGTTAAACGATATAACTGCAACATTACAATTGCTTCTGCCTGTTTTTCAGAAAACTGATACTGTAATTGAAGATTCTTTTTAGCATCCTGTTTATCATGTGAATGACGAATCGTATGAACAACTTCGTCCAAAATAGAAACAGCTTTAATCAAACCATCAACAATATGTTTACGATCTTCAGCTTTATGAAGATCAAACAAAGAACGTTTTGTAATGACTTCAATCTGATGTTCAATATAGCCATCCAAAATATCAACAATTCCCATGCAGACTGGTCGTTTATTTTTAATCGCAACCATATTATAATTATAATTCTTTTGTAAATCTGTATTCTTGTAAAAATAATTTAAAGTATTTTGAACATCTACATCTTTCTTTAAATCAATCACAATACTTAATCCATTACGATCAGATTCATCACGAACTTCAATAATACCATCAATATTTTTTTGAAAACGAATTTCATCTAATTTTCTAACAAGTTCAGCTTTATTCACTTCATAAGGAATCTGAGTAATCACAATTTTATTTATATTTTTTTCTTCAATTATTTGAGTCAGTGAACGGACAACAACTTTTCCTCTACCTGTTTCAAAAGCCTTTTTGATACCATTTAAACCTTCAACAATCGCTCCCGTTGGAAAATCAGGACCTTTCATAAATTTCATTAAATCATCTAATGAACAATGTGGATGTGAAATACGATAAATCGTTGCATCAATGACTTCTTCTAAATTATGTGGTGGAATATCAGTTGCGTAACCAGATGAAATTCCTGTTGCACCATTAACCAATAAATTAGGGAATTTAGCTGGTAAAACCGTTGGTTCATATTCAGTATCATCAAAGTTAAGTGCCATTTGCACTGTTTCCTTGTCAATGTCTTTTAATAACTCCAATGCAATGGGCGATAATCTCGCTTCAGTATAACGCATAGCGGCTGCAGGATCATTATCAATAGAACCATTATTTCCCTGCATATCAATTAAAGGCATACGCATTTTCCAATCCTGTGACAAACGTACCATAGCTTCATAAACAGAAGTATCTCCGTGAGGATGGTAATTACCAATAACGTTACCAACAGTTTTGGCAGATTTACGATATGGTTTTTGATGTGTATTTCCTTCTTTGTACATTGCATATAAAATTCTACGTTGTACAGGTTTCAACCCATCTCTTACATCTGGTAATGCACGATCTTGAATGATATATTTAGAATATTTTCCAAAGCGATCTCCCATAATGTCATCCAGCGACTGGGTTATGATTTTTTCTTTCATGTTAGACCTCCCTATTGATTAATGAAAAATGAATCTTCTAAAGAAAATTGAACATTATCTTCAATCCATTCACGTCTAGGTTCAACTTTATCTCCCATTAAAACTGACACCCTACGTTCAACCAATGCAGCATCTTCAATAGAAACCTGAATCAAAGTTCTTGTTTCTGGATTCATAGTTGTTTCCCATAATTGATCAGCGTTCATTTCACCTAAACCTTTATAACGCTGAACATTATATCCACGCCCTATCTGTTTTTTTGCATTTTCTAATTCTTCATCATCCCATGCATAAACAACATCTTCATGTTTTCCATTTTTCTTAGATACCTTATACAAAGGTGGTAAAGCGATATAAACTTTTCCTGCTTGAATTAAACCTCGCATATAACGATAGAAGAAAGTTAGTAATAAAACCTGGATATGCGCACCATCAGTATCAGCATCGGTCATGATAATGACTTTTGCATAATTAGAATCATCAGCGTTAAAATCAGCACCAACACCAGCACCAACAGTATTGATAATTGTACTAATTTCTTCATTTTTTAAAATATCAGCCATTGCTGCTTTTTCAGTATTAATAACCTTTCCACGTAATGGTAAAATAGCCTGATATTTTCGATCTCTTCCCTGTTTTGCACTTCCACCTGCAGAATCACCTTCGACTAAATATAATTCTTTTCTTTTTTTATCTTTTGACTGTGCCGGAGCAAGCTTTCCACTTAATATCTTTTCAACTTTATTTCCTTTACCTTTTCTTGCTTCTTCTCTCGCTTTTCTAGCTGCATTTCTTGCCTGTGAAGCTTTAATCATTTTTTTAACAAGTTCATTAGCGGTTTCTTTATTTTCTTCTAAAAAATAATTAACCTGTTCATAAACAACATTTTCAACTATATTTCTTGCTTCAGGAGTTCCTAATTTAGATTTGGTTTGTCCTTCAAATTGTAATAATGATTCAGGGATTTTAACCGATATAACAGCAGTCAGCCCTTCTCTTACATCACTACCCTCAAGGTTTTTATCTTTCGGTTTTAATAATCCATATTTTCTGGCATACTCATTGAAAACTTTCGTAAAGCCAGAACGGAAGCCTGTTTCATGTGTTCCACCATCACCAGTTCTTACTAAATTAACAAAAGAAATCAGATTTTCCTGATATCCATCTGTGATTTGAAAAGAAATCTCAACTTCAATAGGATGAGAAGCATCATCAAATGATACTGTAGAATGAAGTGTCTTTTTATCATAATTCAAATATTCAATAAAAGCTTCTAATCCATTTTCATATTGAAATGAATCATGTTTCCCAGTTCTTTCATCAATAACATTCATCTCAATTCCTTTTAATAAGAAGGCACTTTCTCTTAATCGTTCACAGATTGTTGAGTAATTGAATTCAACTGTCGAAAAAATATTCTGATTCGGTTTAAAATGAATGATTGTTCCAGTGCGAGACGTTTTACCAATGACCTTTAAAGGTGAAATGATTTTAGCTCCATCTTCAAAGCGTTGTTGATGAATTTTACCATCACGATAAACTGTAACTTCTAACCATTCACTCAAAGCATTCACAACAGACGATCCAACACCATGTAAACCACCAGATGTTTTATAACCACCATCTTCACTAAACTTACCACCAGCATGTAATATCGTTAAAATAACTTCTGTTGTAGGCTTACCAGAAGCATGCATACCTGTTGGCATTCCACGCCCTTCGTCCTCAACACGAATACTATTATCTTTTCCAATTGTGACAGTGATTTTTTTACCAAATCCAGCAAGTGCTTCATCAATAGAATTATCAACAATTTCCCATACAAGATGGTGTAAACCTCTTGAATCTGTTGAACCTATATACATACCTGGACGCTTTCTGACAGCTTCTAATCCCTCAAGAATTTGAATGTTAGATTCATCATAGTGATTTGCTTTCATATCTGATTTCCTCCTTTTCCAACTTTATAATTATATCAAAAACTATTTGATATTGCTAGAGAATTCATATCATAGCAAATTTCTAGAATTTTCGCAAATCTTTTAAAAAAATTGATTTTTCTCCTTTTTTATGTATAATAAAGCTCGGGGAAGTGAAAAAATGGATATATTAATATATTTACTATTAATTTTAATGGGATATTTATACGGTTCAATACCATTTGCCTTAGTTATAGGAAAACTATTTTATCATACTGATGTAAGAAATAGTGGCTCTGGTAATTTAGGTGGAACCAATGCTGGAAGAGTTCTAGGAAAAAAAGCAGGACTATCAGTTATTATATTAGATGCTTCTAAGTGCTGTATTTCTATTCTTATTGCTGGAACAGTTGCCAAATATATGGAACTTGATATGAATATTATTTACCCATGTGCTTTAGCATGTGTGATAGGACACTGTTATCCTATCTTTGCTGGATTTAGAGGTGGAAAAGCTGTATCAGTCGCTATTGGGTATGCATTAATGACAAATATTTATGCATTTTGTATTGCATTGGTTATTTTCTTGCTTACATTAAAGATTTCAAAATATGTTTCTTTAGCATCAATTCTTGGAGCAATATCAATTGCAGTTATATCTCCTTTTTTAGGTTACAGCACAATTGGTATTATCACGAATATATGTATAGTTGCTTTACTTGTCTATAAACATAGAAGTAATATTCAAAGATTAAGAAATGGTACTGAAAATAAAATTACATGGATGTAAAAACCTGAATGTTTTTTTAACACTCAGGTTTTTATTTTGCAAAACTTGCATGCATAACATGCGGTAAAAAATGATGATCGTTATAAGATAAAACTTGATAAATGCCATCATGTTCTTCAATACACGTTAAAGAGCATCCTTCAACAATCTGTTGATTGATTTTTACGAAATCTTTTTTGTCTAATTGTAAAATAACAGCCATAAAAATCACAAAACACATTCCATGAGTAACAATAAAGATTTGACTATCTGAGTCCATTTGTTTTAAATCATTCAAAAAGCTTTTGACTCTTGTCATGACTTCATCATAACTTTCACCTTGTGGAATTCTCTCAAACAACTCTGGTTGATTCCATAACTGGTGATATAATTCGTGCTGATTTTTTAATAAATCAGCAATTTTTTGTCCTTCAAAAACTCCAAAATTCATTTCCATCAAACGATCATCAGTTATTACTTTTTCTTGACCAAATAATAAACAAGCTGTCTGATAGGCACGTGGTATGGGACTAGAGTAAACACAATCAAATTGCAAAGCATTATCTGTGAGATATTTTTTTAAGGCAAGAGCATTGTCAATACCTTCTTGAGTCAATGGGGAATCTAAACGTCCCTGCAACCTTTTTTGTTCATTCCAAAGAGTTTTAGAATGACGTGTTATATATATCTTCATATACGAAAAAATAAGGGATATCCCTTATTTATATTGATCATTAATGCTTTTCATAATTCGTTTGATTTGTGTTTCATTAGGTTTACGTCCCATTTCCATAAACATAGCACGAATCATTTTTTCATTAATTGGTGGATTCTTCTTTAAATTTCTTTTGAAGAAATAACGAGCAGCAAAGAATCCTATAACAAGACCTATTAAAAGTCCTAAAATTCCATATAACATTTTTCAATCCTCCATTCAATTACCAAATTATTATAACATAGTCCTATGCTTTTTGCAAAATTATTTCGTAATCATATAAAAATTTTTAGAAAAAGACGATATCATATCATATATATGATGATTGCTACCCTCTTCTTCTATTTGTAAATCATATTCATTCATGATAATTGTCATCTTTTCTTGAGTTATAGGATTAAAAAGCTGATGAATTCCATGATAATAGGAATAATGTTCACGTGATTGAATTTTATGTAAAAGTTTTTCTTTTTCGTTAACCATATTAGAAAAAATCAATTCTATCTGTTTAGTCTTATACATATTATCTTGTTCCTGATAAACTTGTTTCAAAAAATCAGGATACATATTTACAAATTCCACAAAACGTTCCTTAACGCAGACAATTTTATATTTCATATTCATCACCATGTTTATTATAATCCTTTACCAATAAAAAATATGTCAAAAAAAGAACCTATTACAGGTTCTTAAAGTGATAAGTATGTTTCAACAATGTTTTCAACAGTAAAACCATATTTTTGGATAACGATATTGGCTGGAGCACTTGCGCCAAATTGATTAACAGAAATAACTTTTCCGTCTAATCCTACATATTTATGCCAACCAAAATCACAAGCCATTTCAACAGCAAGACGTTTTCTGATATGTTTTGGTAAAACCTTTTCTTTATATAAATCATCCTGCTGATCAAATAATTCCATTGAAGGCATTGATACAACTCGAACATCTTTTCCTTGTTCTAATAACGCCTTTTGTGCCTGCATAGCTAATTCTACTTCGCTACCAGTTGCAATGATAATACCATCTAAATTGTCTTTTTCTTGAGAAACAACATATGCCCCATGACAAACATCTTCATAAGTTGCATGAGTGAAATTTGTTACATTTTGTCTTGTTAAGATAAGCGCAGTTGGACAATCATTTGTTTCAACCGCTTTTTTCCAAGCACCACACATTTCATAAGCATCAGCTGCTCTTATCACTTGAATATTTGGCATCGAACGTAACATTGCCAATTGTTCAACTGGTTGATGTGTTGGACCATCTTCCCCTACAGCAATTGAATCATGTGATAGTGGTAAAATAATAGGTAATTTCATTAAGCATGCCATTCTTAATGCAGCTTTGAAATAATCACTAAACACCATAAATCCACCAGCAGCAACCTTGATACCTTTGTGTAAAGTCATCCCATTCATTATTGCAACCATTGCAAATTCACGGATTCCAAAGAATAAATTACGTCCTCCATAATTCTCACAACTAAAACGTTCTGCATTTTTGATAATTGTTTTTGTAGAAGATGCTAAATCTGCAGTTCCTGATAGGAATGTTGGGTTTTGTGCTGCAATAGCATTGATTAATTTTTCACTTGTTACACGTGTTGCTTCACTTATATCATCTTGATATTCTTCTATAAAAGCAGTTTCATCAAAAGAATATTCATCATTTATATTTTGAAATAATTCCTGGTATAAATCAGGATATTCTGTTTTATATGTATCCATCATTTTGTTCCATTTATTATAAGCACGTTTACCACGATTAAATACATTTTTCTTAAAATCATCATAAACTTCTTCAGGAACAAAGAAATTATCATATTCAAATCCATATTGTCTTTTTGCATATTGTCCATCTTCTTCTCCAAGAGGAGCACCATGAACTTTACTTGTTCCCTGATTTCGAGAACCAAATCCAATAATAGTATTCACGATAATCAAAGTCGGTTTATAAACTTCTTTTTTAGCTTTTTTAATGGCTTTTGCAATAGATTCATAATCATTCCCATCTTGAACACAAATGACTTGCCAATTCATAGACTCATAACGTTTCTTTACATCTTCACTGAATGAATAATTTAAAGGACCGTCAAGAGTCACATTATTCGCATCATAAAGCACGATAAGCTTTCCTAATGAAAGATGCCCAGCCAATGATGAAGCCTCATAAGTGACACCTTCTTGCATATCTCCATCACCACATAATACATATGTATAGTGGTCAATCACTGGATAATCTTTTTTATTGTATCTTGTTGCTAAAAAAGCTTCAGCCATAGCCATTCCAACAGCCATTGGGATACCTTGACCTAAAGGTCCACTAGAAGCATCAACACCATCTGTCAGTTCTACTTCAGGATGTCCTGGTGTGCAGCTTCCCCATTGTCTGAATTGTTTCAAATCATCCATTGAAACTTGGAAACCAGATAAATGTAATAGGCTATATAACAGTGAAGACGCATGTCCACTTGCTAAAACAAAACGATCACGATTAATCCACTGAGAATGTGCTGGAAAAACTTTATACTCTTTTGTAAATAAGGAATATAAAGCTGGAGCAGATCCTAATACCATTCCAGGATGTCCTGAGTTGGCTTTATTAATCATATCTATCCCAAGTGATCTAATCGTTGCAATTGATAGTTCAGATTGATTCATTATCTCATTATTCCTCCTTCTAACACACTAACATTATACACAAAAACACATGAATATCAAACAAGATTTGACATAATCTAAGATTTCCTTAGTTTTTTCGTTTAGAAGGTGTTATATCATTCCCTTTAGGATCGACAACTTTGACATGCTGAAGCTGTTGTTTAAACCCTTTACGAAATAAACGAAGATATTCTTTACGTAATTCCTGTTGTCTTTTCTTTTCTTCCTCATTTAAACCTTCAGTTTTACTTTTTCTTGCAAGAGCATTAATCTCATTAATCATCTCATCACTTATTTTCTCCATGTTTTTCCTCCTCAAAAAGAAAAACCTAAGAGTTTTTTAGATTAATCCCTGGTATATGCAGGTGGGTATCTTGTGTCCAATTTTAGGATCCCTATTCAAGATAGGTTTTCAACACCATCAGACAACAGTCAGATTCCCTTATCTATCGTGTAGGAAATACATATATCTCTTAGGTCACTCACATTATAACATAAAAATAAATTGTGTAAATAGTGAAATCTTTCATTCTATAAAATGTCTTTATTTTTGTGATTGATTTTGCGGTAGAACAGTAAATGAACTGATATATTGTATATCAAATAAATCTTTTAATTGATTTAAATCATCTAATGTTAAACCATTTAAACAATCTATTAATTCAAAAATCATAACACCTTCAAAATAATATCGACTAAACATATTTGCAATAGCTTCAGGACTATTGAAAACAGATATCAAAATCCCCATTGTTTTTTTCTTTAGACGTTCAAAATCATCCTTAGAAATGGAATAATCATGAATATGTCTAACAAAATCATAAATCTTGTTTTTCAATTTATCAGGATATAGAGTATCTCCTCCTATTTGTAAGAAACAATAATCTCTTTCTTGTGTAAATTGAGCACTAAAACTATCATTAATCAACTCATCTGTTAGCCACTTCTCATATAATGAAGAACTCTTTGCAAAGAAAATATCTAATAATAAGTTCATACCTAATTCTCTTTTTAAACGTTCTTGTGGGGATTGTAAAATATCATTTATTTTTAATGATACAATAATTTTAGGCATAGTTACATCCATATATAAAATTGCATCATTTTGAGCTACCTCTAATGGTTCATTAACAACTTCTCTTTGAATAGGATTTTCTTTTTCAAAATGCTTATTTTCCTGGTTTCCTCTAATAAGTTGCATAGTTTGTTGAGGATCAATATTTCCTACCACAAATAGCATCATGTTACTAGGATGATAGAAAGTATGATAACATTTTTCTAATGTATCTTTATCAATAGAAGCAACTGTTTCAACAGTTCCTGCAATATCAATTTTCACAGGATGATGCTGATATAAGTTTTGAATACTTCCAAAATAGCATCGCCAGTCTGGATCATCATCATACATTCTGATTTCCTGATTGATGATTCCTTTTTCTTTTTCAACATTTTCATCTGTTAAATAAATATCTTGTACAAAATCAAGTAATAACTCAATACATTCTTTTTCATGACTTGTTGTACTAAATAAATATGCAGTTCTTGAAGAAGAAGTAAAAGCATTTGTATTCGCACCTAATCTTGCAAAGGCATCACTTGCATCACCATTTTCCATTTCAAACATTTTATGTTCTAAGAAATGAGCAATTCCATCAGGAACTTTTATCATTTCAGATTCATGTAGAGGAACAAAAGTCGTATCTATAGAACCAAAACGTGTAGAAAATAGACCATATGTTTTGGAAAAACCAACTTTAGGTAAAAGATAAACTTTTAATCCATTTTTCATTTCTTCATAATATAACGTTTCCTTTAATGTTGGATCTTTAATTATTTTCATGGAACTCCTTTCCTGTAAGGAAGTAAATTGTATCCAGTTTTACTTTTTTAGCAACGTCAACAATTTCTTCTAAAGTTACATTCATTAATTTTTCAATATATTCTTCACTCGTTTCACGAACATGAGTGATGTCACGGTTATAAGCCAAGGCAATCATACTACTTGCTTCATCATTTGTCTTTTTTAAAGCATTTGTAAGCATCATTTTCGCGATTTTCATTTCTTCTTCACGAACATTTCCATTCTGTAAATCACTAAGCTGTTGATGAATCAAATCAAGAGTCTTTTGATAATCTTTCTGTTCAATTCCAGCATTGACAATCATCATGCCATTAAAAGCATCATAACTAGAAGAAATATAATAACATAAACTATGTTTCTCTCTTACAACCTGAAATAAACGCGATTGTGAAAATCCACCAAATATGGCATTAAAAACAGTAAATGCATAATGCTGTGGCGATGTAAAATCACATTGAATCTGGTATCCTAAATTCAACTTAGATTGCGTAATATCCTGTTTTTCAATGACTTCTAAAAGTTCATGACGAGGACTTTGAAAAATATATGCTGAAGGATAATCATAGTATTGTTCTGGAAATTGCAAAAGACGTTGAAAAATATCTACAATATTTTCTGGAATATCACCAACAACATAAATATGTTTTTCATCTTCAACAATACATTTTTTCATATACTGATAAAGCTGTTGAGGTGTAATCTTTTGAATTTCATTTTCATAACCAGTACTTGGAATACCCAACACTTGATCTCTACCCATATATTCAAACAATTTATCTAAAGAATATGAAAACTTATCATCTTTATTAGCTTGTAGTTTTTCTTTTAATTCTTTCTTTTTGAGTTGCACGATTGTTTCATCAAAACCATTGTCAACTATCAATGGACGATAAAATAAATCACTTAATAATTGTAATTGCTTTTCTAATAAGTTTTCTTTGGTAGGCAAATAAGCATCATTCACAAAGCTCGTTGTCACATTGATAACGTGTGACTTTCCTTTTGTTGTAATATGTGTAGACAAGCTTGCTCCATAGTTTTCATCCAGATAACGCGCCAAAGATTTAGTAGATGGATAATCTTGTGTTGCTGCCATCATGACAAATGTTAATAATGTTCTCATTGTTGTTGTTTCTTTCAATAACGGACTTTGTAATCTTAATGAAATTGTCATTGTTTTAAATTTTTGAGTTGGAATAAGATGTAAAGTATATCCCGACATTTGATAGACGTTTTCCATAAATAACCTCCAATTCGTATACACATATATTATACTCAATTTTCAACAAATTAAAATAAAAAAGACCAAGAGATTCTCTTGATCTTAACGTTTACCTTTATCAAACGGTTCTCCTTCCGCACGTGGTGCAGCAGAATTTTTAGATGTAAAAGCTAATACAATAAGTGTTGCCACATATGGTGTGATTTTATAAAAGTAATTTGGAATAGCTAACGAAGCTAGGAATGGTAAACCGGCAGAAGCAATAGTTTTCATAAATCCAAAGAAGAAAGCTGCTCCAGCAATATGCCAAGGTTTCCATTGTCCAAAAATCAATACAGCTAATGCTAAGAACCCATAACCAGCAACGTCTGCATTAAAGTTTGTACTTGTAGGAACAATAAATATTAATCCTCCAATACCAGCTAAGAATCCTGAAATAAGCGTTCCAGCATAACGAATTTTATAAACATTAATACCAGCACTGTCAGCTGCTTGTGGCAATTCACCACAAGAACGTAATCTAAGTCCAAAACGTGTTTTATATAAAATCAGCCATGACAAAATCAAAATAAGAATTCCTAAAAAGTTTGTAATATATGTATTTTGGAAAAGGAACTCTCCAATAAATGGAATATCTCCAAGAACTGGAACTTTTGTAATTCTAAATGTATTAGAAAATTCAACCTGTTGTGTTTGTTGAACTAATCTAGCAACAAATATACAAAATGCAGGTGCAAACATATTCAATGCAGTACCACTAATTGTTTGATCGGCTTTCATATTAATAGAGGCAATTGCATGGAATAAAGCAAATAATGTTCCAGATAAACCAGCAATAAGTAAAGCAATCAACAAACAAATTTGTGGATCCATTGCCTCTTGAAAAAAGTGAATGAAAAAGATTCCTGCAAATGCTCCAATAATCATCATACCCTCTAACGCAATATTAATAATACCACTACGTTCAGAGAATAAACCACCCAATGCAACAATTAAAAGTGGAATAAAGAAGAACATTGTCTGTTGAAATAAGAATAAAATATCACTCATATTATTGTCCCTCCTTTACTTTAGGTTTCTTCTTAAAATGGAAACCATTTGCTATAATACCCTTAACCATAAGTGCAAATGCTGAGAAATAAATAATAATTGCTATAATAATATCAACAATTTGTGGAATAAATCCATAAATTTGCATTAATGAACCACCAATTGTTAAATGAGCAATAAATAATCCAGCTGCTAAAATACCAAAAGGACTAGAAAGACCTAATAAAGCAACAGCTATACCATTAAATCCTTCAGGTGCTAAAGTATCTACAACTGCCAAACATTTTCCAGTTCCACCTAAATAAACCAAAGCACCACCAATACCAGCTAATGCTCCTGCGATCATCATAGAGCAAACAATTTTTTGTTTAGCATTAATACCAGCATACTTACTCGCATCACGATTAAAACCACAAGCCTTTAATTCATAACCAAGTACAGATTTGTTGAGAATGATATGAATAACAACAACGAGAATAATCGCAATAACAATACCTCCATTCACATTTGGAATAAGATGTTCAATTCCAAATTGTGGAATAACAGCACTTGAGGCTACTGGTAATGTTTCATTTTTATTAATATTAAATACTGTTAATGGAACGATATAATTAACTGTATACATTCCAATATAATTCATAATAATTGAAGCAATAACTTCATTAACATTTAAATAGGCTTTCATAATTCCTGGAACACATCCCCATAACGCTCCAGCTAATGCTGCAAAAAGAATAGCAATCAGCCAGTGAATAGCACCAGGAAGAAAAGTCCATTCGACACCAATATAAATAGCTACAAATGCCCCAACAACAAACTGTCCAGGAGTTCCAATGTTAAAAAGTCCTGTTTTAAAAGCAAATCCCACTGATAAACCAGTTAAAATAATAGGCGTTGCATTATTCAAAACTTGTCCAATTCCTCTTGTTCCATTACTAAAGCCACCTTGAATGAGAGTTAAAAACCCATTCAATGCGTTTGATGGATTCGCAATAATAATAACAATTAATCCTATAATTAACCCCGCAATAATCGCAGTGACAGAAGATGCAAAATTAAGTGATGCTTCAGATTTAAACAGCTTTTTCATTTGTATCACCTCTCTTACTTCCTGCCATATAAAGTCCTAATTCTTGTACAGTGATTTCTTTAGGATTAAGTTCCCCAACAATTTCACCTTCATAGATAACTAAAATTCTATCAGACAAATTCATAACTTCATCAAGCTCTAAAGAAATCAATAAAACAGCTTTTCCTTCATCTCTTTCACGAATGATTTGTTTATGAATATATTCAATAGCTCCTACATCCAATCCTCTTGTTGGTTGTACAGCAATTAAACAATCAGGATCTTTATCAATTTCTCTAGCAATAATTGCTTTTTGCTGATTACCACCAGACATGCTTCTAGCAATTGTTTTTGAACCTTGACCACTTCTTATATCGTATTGCTCAATCAATTTTTCAGAATATTTTTCAATTTCTTCAAATTTCAAAAAGCCATGCTGTGAAAATTGAGGTTCAAAATATCTTTGTAAAACCAAATTATAAGAAAGTGGATAATCCAAAACAAGTCCATGTTTATGACGATCTTCAGGGATATGTGAAATACCACTCACATTTCTTTGACGTATGGAAGCGTGTGTAATATCTTTTCCATTTAACGATATTGTCCCATCTAAAACAGGCATCAATCCTGTAATAGCTTGTACAAGTTCTGTTTGACCGTTACCGTCTATACCTGCGATACAAACAATCTCTCCTTTTCTTACAGAAAAGCTAACATTATTTACAGGATTTTTATGTCCTTTTTTACCTACTGAAAGATTTTTTACAACCAAAATATCATCTGTTGGATGTGACTCAGTTTTTTCAGTTGTTAAATTGATTTTTCGACCAACCATCATTTCAGACATTTCTTCTTTAGTTGTTGCGGCAACATCAATTGTTCCAATATATTTACCTTTTCTAAGTACAGTACAACGATCTGCCACTTCTTTAATTTCATTTAACTTATGTGTAATGAATAAGATAGATTTACCTTCTTTTGCTAAATCTCTCATGATTTGCATAAGTTCTTCAATTTCTTGTGGTGTTAAAACAGCGGTTGGTTCATCAAAAATCAAAACCTCATTATCACGATATAACATCTTAATAATTTCAACACGTTGTTGCATTCCCACAGTAATATCACTAATCAAGGCATCACAATCAACTTTTAAATTATAACGTTGAGAAATTTCTTCTACTTTTTTTCGAGCATTTTTCATATAAAGGAAACCATGTTTTGTATCTTCGGCACCTAAAACGATATTCTCTAAAACAGTAAAATTATGAACTAATTTAAAATGTTGGTGAACCATTCCAATTCCCAAGCTGTTTGCATCATTAGGATTATTAATTTGAACAACATGACCATTCTTTAAAATCTCTCCCTTTTCAGGTTGATATAGCCCAAACAAGACACTCATCAAAGTTGATTTTCCTGCACCATTTTCCCCCAGCAGTGCATGAATCTCACCTTTTCTTAATTCAATAGTCACGTCATCGTTTGCAATGATTCCCGGAAAAACTTTCGTAATATGTCGCATCTCGATAACGTTTTCCATTTTCTTCCTCCTTTTTTAATTTATCTTCATTATTTATTATAACTTAATTTTCAAGAAAATCACAACAATAAAATTCATTTAACAAAATAAGGCTTGAAAATTATGAATTTCAAGCCTTAACCATTTCAATTAATTTTCTATTGTTAATTCTACATTTGAACAATTTAAATCTTTTGGAGATTCAGCATCTTTGTTATTTTTAATTGTTACAGAACCATCAACAATTTTATCATAAATTGCATTATAATCAGCTTCAGTAAATTTTTCAAATTTAGAAGTTTCTAATGGTAAACCAACATCTCCATCTTTAGCACCTAAAACAATATTTTGTCCACCTCTAAATTGGATATTTGTATCATCAGTTTTATCGAAATCTCCACTATAAATAGATTCAAGCGCTTTTTGAACAGCATCACCTAATTTTTTATATGCAGAAGTGACAACTGTATCAGATTCAGAAGATTGATCAACGTCAACACCAATAACTTTTCCTACAGGATTACTTGCTTCAGCAGCAGCCATAACAGAGTTTCCTACAGAACCACCACATCCAAACACAATAGTGACTCCATCTTTATACCATGAAGAAGCTTTTGTTTGAATTTCAGGAGTTGCACTAAATCCACCTGTATAATGATATTTCATTTTGACTGTAATACCTAATTCTTTAGCAGCATCATTAGCACCTTGAACATAACCATATCCAAAGTTCATAACAGCAGGTACTGCTTGTCCACCCATGAATCCTAAGCTTGTATTACCATCTTTAACAGCAGCATATCCAGCTAAATAACCAGCTTGTTCTTCTTGGAAAGTAATACCGATTGTGTTCTTTTCAGTTTTATAGTCTTCATAACTTGCATCATGTGGGTTTCCATCAATTAAAATAAATTTAACATCAGGGTATTCAGTTTGTTTGATATAGATTGATTCTTCAAATAAATATCCAGGACACACAACAACTTTTGCTCCTGATTTTACAGCCTGATCAATAGAATTGTTGTATTCATCTGTTGTTGCATCAACAGGTTTGATGTATGTACATTCAATTCCATTTTTGTCTGCATATGCTTTAACACCTTCATATGTACCTTGGTTGAATGACTTATCATCAATAGTACCTTTGTCAGTTAACATAACAATTTCAGGCTTTGAACTAGATGCAGAATCACCTCCATCACCACCACATCCTACTAACACCATAGATAATGCCAATAAAGACGCAAACATTTTTTTCATATCTTGTTTTCCTCCTTTAACATTCTAACCATATTTTAACATTATTTTCACAAAATAAAAAGAGAAAACGACAAATATCTTTATATTCGTCATTCTCCCTTTTTTAGAATATTTTATTTTTATTGATATATTCAATGTTTTTTATAAATCTTCTTCATGATATTGTCGAATATAAACTTCACGAGGTTTACTACCAAGCTGTGGTCCAATAACCCCTTCTTCTTCCAAACGGTCAATAATACGAGCTGCTTTATTATAACCTATTCTAAATTTACGTTGTAATAAAGATGTACTGGCCTTTTGAGCCTGAATAACAAATTCTCTACATTTTTCGTATTCTTCGTCTTCTTCATCAAAGTCATCACTTCCCTGTGTTGAGGAAATAGACTTGACATTGACATATTTGTCTTCATAAACCGCTTCTTGTTGAGAAGAGACATAATGAACAATGGCTGACACTTCTTCATCACTTACAAAACATCCTTGAACACGCATTGGCGAAGATGATCCCATTGGTGAAAAAAGCATATCCCCTTTTCCTAATAGTTTTTCTGCTCCAGATGTATCCAAAATTGTACGTGAATCAATGCTTGATGACACTGCAAAAGCTATACGTGATGGTATATTGGCCTTAATGACACCTGTAATAATATCTGTAGAAGGTCTTTGAGTCGCAACTATCAAATGAATACCAGCTGCTCTAGCCATTTGTGATATACGCATAATACAATCTTCAACATCTTTACTGGCAACCATCATTAAATCAGCAACTTCATCTAAGATAATAACATGATAAGGTAAAATTTCTTTTGGTTCATCAGTATGATCTTCATTATATGTTTTCGCAAATTCATTATATCCTTGGATATTTCTTGCATTTACACTTGCAAACAAATCATAACGTCTTTCCATTTCAGCAACGACTTCTCGTAAAACTGCAGCTGCTTTTTTAGGATCAGTAACAACAGGTGCCAACAAATGAGGAATTCCATTATAAATAGATAATTCAACTTTTTTAGGATCGACTAAAATCAATTTCACCTCATCTGGTTTAGCTCGCATCAAAATAGATGAAATAATTGTATTGACACAAACAGATTTCCCTGAACCTGTTGCCCCTGCAATTAATAAATGAGGCATTTTATCCAATTGTGCAAAAACAGGTTTCCCAGACACATCTTTTCCTAATGCTACAACAAGTGGATTATGCTGATATTTTGAATTTGATAATAAACTTTTTAAAACATCTTTAAAACCAACCATTGCTGCGCTTTGATTAGGAACTTCAATTCCAACATAAGGTTTCCCTGGTATAGGAGCTTCAATTCTAATATCTGCCGTTGCTAATGCAAGCTTGATATCATCCTGTAACTGTAAGATTTTATTAACACGTGTACCAATTTCCAATTTCAATTCATACTTTGTAATTGTCGGTCCTATAAAAGCATTTTCTATTGTTGCATTGACCCCAAATTGTTTAAGAACATTGGTTAATCTTGCAGCATTCTTGTTTGCTGCACTCTTTTCTTTAGAAACATTATGCGTTGATCTTGTTGACAACAATGATAGTGGCGGTAACTGATAGTGTGATAAATCTGTTTTCTTAGGTGGCTCTATGTAAGATTCTTGAGGACTATCCTTTTCTTCTTTGATTTTTAAAGGTTTTTTTTCTTTAATATCCAATTTCATATTATCTTGATCAAATTCAAAAGCACTTGTCATTTCTGGATCAATCTTTTCTTCAACATCATCAAAAGCAGAATCAGGAAAAAGAGGAATTTCTTTATCTTTTGACAAGAAATCAAAGAAATGAGATTTCTTTTTTAAAACAATTGTTTGTACTGGTGTTTCTTCTTGTTTAGATACTTTTGGTTTTTTCTTCTTTGTTTTTTGATGTTGAAAATAAAGTTTACTAAAAATCAACGCCAAACCAATAATCAAAATAATAATTGATAAAATCAATGCACCTAAACTTTCAAACAGCGAACTAAAAACACCATATAAACAAATGCCAATAAATCCACCTTTATTCATCTGTTGACTCTGAAGATATGTAGAAATAACCCCCATTCCACTTGCCTGTGGCTGACTAGGAATAGAAGCAATAGTCAACATACTGATAAAAATCGCATAAATACCAATTGCTTCTGGTCCATTCAAACGTGGAATTTGAGCCTTACATAATATATATATACAGACGACAAGAAGTGCTAAATAAACAACACCGTATAAATTTCCGGTTAAAAAAGCAACACAATTATGAATTCCCTGTCCAATAAATCCCAATCGTAAAGCTGATACAATAATAGCAAAGATCACAAATAAAATAATAATTCTCAAACGTAACTTTTCTTCCAAAATCTGATTCTTAGATTTTTTTGAACGCTTTGTTTTCGCCATTATGCTCACCTTCTTTCATTTTTCCATTATAGCAAAATCTCACATTAATGAAAAGAAAAAGCAAGATTTCTCTTGCCTATATCTCGACAACAACACCAATAAAAACAGGTTTCTTGCCAGTTTCCTTTATAATATATTTCATTGACTGTTCTTTCATCATACTTCTTATTTCAGCAATTTCCATATCAGGATTATCTTTTAACTGACCAACAACTTTTTCACAAATTTCAATAACATGCTTAATAACATATTCAGAATCTTTTAAATAAACAAATCCTCGACTTTGACAATCCGTTTGAGCAACAATTTCTTTTGTTTCTCGTGATATTGTTAGTCCAACAATGACCACTCCATCATTTGCTAATTGAATACGATCATCAATGACCTTTTCACCAACATCACCAATACCGATACCATCAATCATGACATCATCAATCTCATACACATCACGACTTTGTAATAATTCTCCCTTTTCAAATGTTACACGTTCCCCATTATCCATAATAATGATATGCTTATCAGGGATTCCCATATCTTTGGCAATTTGTTGATTAAAGATAAAATGCTGATATTCACCTTTCATTGGAATATAGTATTTTGGTTTAAATATTTGAATAATAACTTTAAGATCTTCTTTTGATGCATGCATAGAAAATAAATCTTTATTTTTTAACAGATGAACATGTGCATCTGTTTTATATAATCCATTATGTGCTTTATTAGCAATCTTTTCAGTACCTGGCAAGACGGGTGAAGCAACAATAAATGTATCACCTTTTCTTAATTTCAATAAGTCATCTCCACCATCAATAATATCACAAATATCATGATAGATACGACGTGGACTACCACTTAACAAGATAACATAGTTACTGTCATATTGTGGCTGACCAATTTTTTCTTTATCACCTAATAATGAATCAGGTACATTTAAAACAGGCTTTTTAGATCTTTGGGCAATTCTCAATAAACTATTTGTATTATCATATTTATCACGTCCATAAAAAACGATTTGACGTTTGTATTTTTTTGTAAGTTCAATAATTTCCTGAGTTCTAAAGACATTTTGCGCATAACTAGAAATAATGATTCTTTCATAGCTATCTTCAAATATATGATCAATCTTATTTGTCAGTTTATGATTTGGAGAAGTATATCCATCGTGTTTAGCACCTGACGATTCAACTAATAATGCCAAAACACCTTTCTTACCAATTTCCATCATTTTTTGAATATCACATTGAAATTCCTTTGGAGCACCAAAATCAATAATAAATTCACCACTATAAACAAGATAACCATAACTTGTCCAAAGTGCTACTCCAACACTTCCAGGAATAGAATGTGTCACTGGGAAAAATTCAACAGGAACACCTTCGATATCAATAGAAGCATTGCGATGAACAGCATGTAAATCCAAATCAATTTTTACATGATTATGACGTTGAAAACGTTCTATCATTTGTTTGATTAAAAGTGCTGTTAATTGTGGTGCATAAACAGGAGCATGAATGCTTTGAAGTAAATAAGGCAGTGCTGCCATAGCGTCATCATGACCATGTGTTATGATAATTGCCGCAACCTGATCAGCTCTTTCTTCTAAATATGTAAAACTAGGAATGATGATATCAACACCTAGTTTATCTGAATCAGGGAATCGAAATCCTGAATCTATTATAAAAATTTTATCATTAATTTCAAAACAATACATACTTTTACCCATTTCAGCTTGTCCACCCATAGGTATAAACTTTATGACATCATTTTTCATTTTTTCACCCTTTCTTTTCATGATTACTCTTTAATATCATTATACATTTGTTTTCTCTTTGTGTATAGATGTTTTCAAAAGTATGAATATCATATCATATTATATTCATGGCTTCAAATTATTTTTTCTGATAATTTTCTATAAGCGACTCTAACTCTTGTTGCAATTGTGGTGTAATACTTGTCAAAGGACTTCTTAATATATTTTGAATATAACCCATTTCACTTAAAATATACTTTACTGGAGCGGGATTTGGTTCTTTGAAAAGAAATTGGCTTAAAATCTTCAAATGTGCATCATCATATTGTTTTCTTTTTTGCATAATTCTTTCAATTAACGGGTAATCAATATGACTTGCCACTGAAATAAGACCATCAATATGATATTGTAAACCTTCTAATAAAAGATGATCATCACCTAAATAAACTTTAAAATGCGGTAATGCTTTTTTTATTATTTTGATGTCATCTAATGGTCCACATTGTTTCATTCCAATAATATTTTGATGCTTTGTTGCTAATCGAATGACAGTGGAAGGCGTAATACCAACTCCACAACGACTTGGAATATTATAAATCATTATTTTCTTATCTGTTGAAGCTCCAATCATATCAAAGTGCCTATAAATTCCTTCCTGATTCGGTTTTATATAATAGGGAACGATAACTAAAAAAGCATATATAGCCTGATTATCTTTATACATTTGAATATGTCTAATAACTTCGGCTGTACAATTTGAACAGATTCCTATAATAACACGAATATGTGGATATTTATCTAATATTCTTTCTACTAATACTCTCCTTTCTTCAAGCTTTAGTGTAGATGTTTCACCTGTTGTCCCACACAAAACAAAAGATTTGTTACCTTCATGTATCAATTTATCTAACAAACGAAATAATCCTGGATAATCAATAGACTGATCTTGATTGAATGGTGTTATTAAAGCTGTAAAGATTTCTTTCATTTAAATCTTCCTATACCCTAATAAAAAAGGTTGATTTTGCTGATGTTTCAATGCGAAATGTAATGTATCTAATACTTTATCTTTAGCCGCAATCATGCTTTGTGGCTTTCTTTGATAATCGTCTTGAAACATAGGAACAAAATAAAAATTTTTCTTATTAAAAAGTGAAAAAAGATGAACACCACTGTTAGATAGAATATCATTTGAATAAACCCCTAATACAATTGGAATTTGATTACGTAAACATGATTTAACCAACATTGTTACACAATTATCATTAATACCTAAATCTATTTTATTTAAAGTCGTAGCATCACAAGGATAGACAAGTACAGCATTCAATTGTGGTTTTGGTCCATAGACTTCAGCCTCTTGAATCGTTGTATGAATATCTTTATGAGTGATTTCTTTAATCTTTTCTTCTAGCTCTTCATGTGTATAAAAACGAGTATCCAGTTGATGCACATGTGGCGTTATAAAAACTTCTACATCATAATGTTGACAAACTTGTTTTAAAACTTCCAGCATATCATTCATACTACAAAATGAACCTGTTACAGCAAAACCAATTTTATACATTTTTCATCTTCTCCTTCATAAAATCTGTCATCATCCTACCAGCATACCCATATGCATATTTACTAGGAATAGATGGCAAGATAATACTATTGAAACCTTTTGATAATGCATAGTGATGATCTACACCATATGGATAGGAAGCAATGTCAAGAATCATCATAGATGTTGGAGCCTGATCAAGCTTAGATGATGTCACTACCTGCGATGGAATTGTATTAATCAAAACATCACAATCACTTAAATCCATATGATCCAAATGATACGGTTTAGCTCCTGTTTTTTCAATGTCTTCAAAAAGCTGACGATTTCTTATTCCTACATGAACATAGGCTTGTAAAGCTATGAAATCACGAACAATGACCTGCCCACAATGCCCATACCCCAGCACATGAATTTGACTGTGATATATAGGAAAACGACGATGTGAAATCAAATAGGAAATGACACCTTCAGCCGTCAAAACACTATTTTTATCAACAAAATCTTCCTCATCTAAAAAAGCATAATATTGAAAACCATATTGTTTAGATAATGTATCTAGATAATCATTATGAATCATTGTTATGATTATTGTCTGTGGATGCAGCTGTTTCCATGTTTTTTCATCAACAATAATTGTATCACGATGTAATAAAAGTCGATTTTTTCGATCAATTCCTTTTAAACCCAAATAAATCATTTGACAATAACGCAAATCTTTCCATTCATCAGTTACATAATATCCATTTTTCATCAATTCTTCCATGACTTCCTGTCCACGTAAATCATCATGATTAACAAAAATCAGCATTCCTAGTCACCTCATTTTAAAATATGAATTATTTTCCAATTGGTGACATTTTCCCATCAATAAAATATGAATAAATTGATGCAAGTGCGGTAAAATAGAATCAATATGATCTTTTCATGTATCTTTATTCTTTTCTATGTTTAGAATTTTCCTTTTTATTTTTTTAAAAAAGTATATAATTTTAAAGAGGTGTCTATATGTCTTATATTTTAATCTTTCTTTCAACATTATTTATTGCTACACGTAAAGATGTGATGTATGAGAATATTACAGGCGTGTCTACATTACCAGAATATCATCTTCTCGTTGTTGTTTATACAATTGTCTGTGCATTTTATTTTGCATATCAGACTTATCATCATTTTCAATATTTAAATTATTATCCAAAATATATTCCCTATCTTATTGTTTTTACAACTTTCATAATGTGTATTGGTGCCATATGTCCGTATTCAAATGATCAATCATGGCTATCACAACTCCATGTCTATGCTTCGATGATTTCATCACTATTTTTTATTGTGATATTACAAATCTATACACATTATCTTTCTATTCAATATCCATCCATTTACATTCAAACTCACTGGATTTTTCATTGTGGTTTACAAGTGCTGATTATTTTATTTATAGTCAGTGGTCATGTAAGTGGAATCCTAGAAATTCTTTATGTCTTTTTTATTTGTCTATACCTTTTCTTAATTGATCAATATAGAATCAAAGGTGAATCACTGCAATGATTCACCTTTAAAAATAATAATGTTATTATCCATAACCAACGCTATGTAATTCCCATATGCCTTTATTATTTTTAATACAAACATATTGATATCCGGATGCATGATAGTTTCCTATAAATCTAGATGGTATGTTAAAGAATCCTGTATGGAATTCTAGATAAACAACTATAGCGTCCTGATATCCATAATCATTAATAAGTCTATTTTCCGTCTCTTGACTTTCTTTACCATCATAATGAACTCGAGTCACTGTAATCCCGTCTTGACTTATAAAATCAACAGCTTCATTCATAATCAATTGAATCTCGTCATTTTTATGCCTTGTATTATTAAATATATCTCTTTTAATTTCTATAGGCTGATGAATGAATATTGTGATAAGAGAGATTATAACGACTACCGATAATATTATACCTTTTGTTTTCTCCTTCATCTTTTTCCTCCTTATTTACATTCAATATTACAAAAGCAATGTGAAAATATAATGAAAAAAACAAAAATTTTATGAATAATATTATACTGTTTTTTATAAACAAACATTTTATTATTTTATTCATATTCAGTGATACATAATTAGCATTATTCATTTCATCAAAAAAAGTAAGCCTATAAGCTTACTAAACTCAAAATCTTAGGGACAAAAATAATAAGCCCTATAACAACTGAAGCAATTGCACTTATTAAAACAGCACCTGCTGCAGTATCCTTTGCTATTTTAGCAAGAGGATGATATTCTTGCGTACATAAATCGACAACCGCTTCAATAGCAGTATTGACTAGCTCTAAAGAAATAACGAGTCCAAACAACAAAATACAAACCAGCCATTCTGTAATAGATAATTGAAAAAGGAAACCACATATAATAACCAAAAACATAAATACTAAATGTATTTTAATATTTCTTTCTTTTTGAATACATTGAATAATACCAGATATAGCATATCCTAAACTTTTATAAAATGGATCTTTGTGCATAGTCTTTTCTCCTTTAAAAAATTATATCATAGAAAAAAAGCAGACTCCACTTTTTTAACAAAAAATCTAACCCTAGATAAATGTTAGTAAATTGAAAAACTAAATTCCATCCCTAAATCAATTTATATGGAATTTAATTTTACAAATCCAATGATAGAATTTA